>NZ_RZST01000009.1:0-39601 GCF_003997575.1 Mesorhizobium sp. M1A.F.Ca.IN.022.07.1.1 | reverse complement strand
GTCTTGGGCAGGAATTCGTGCAACGGCGGGTCCAGCAGGCGGATCGTCACCGGCAAGCCCGCCATGATCTCGAACAGCTCGAGGAAATCCGAACGCTGCATCGGCAGAAGCTTGTCGAGCGCCGAGCGCCTGTCCTTCTCGGTGTCGGCCAGGATCATCTCGCGCATGGCGATAATGCGGTCACCTTCGAAGAACATGTGCTCGGTGCGGCAAAGGCCAATGCCTTCGGCGCCGAAGGAGCGCGCCATGCGCGCGTCGAGCGGCGTCTCGGCATTGGTGCGCACCTTCATGCGGCGCGCGGCATCGGCCCATTCCATGATGGCGGCGAAGTCACCGGACAGCTCCGGCTGCAGCATGGCGACGGCGCCCTTCAGCACCTGGCCGTTGCCGCCGTCGATGGTGATGATGTCACCCTTGCGGAAGGTCTGGCCCATCGAGATCAGCGTGCCGGCCTTGTAGTCGACTCGCAGCGAGCCGGCGCCCGAGACGCAGGGCTTGCCCATGCCGCGCGCCACCACGGCGGCATGACTGGTCATGCCGCCGCGCGTGGTGAGGATGCCTTCGGCGGCATGCATGCCGTGGATGTCCTCCGGGCTGGTCTCGACGCGCACGAGAATGACCTTGCGGCCTTGCGCCTTGGCATCCTCGGCCTCACCGGAGGAGAAGACGATCTCGCCGGTGGCCGCACCCGGCGAGGCCGGCAGGCCGACGCCGATGACGTCGCGCGCCGCCTTGGGATCGATGGTCGGATGCAGGAGCTGGTCGAGCGAGGCCGGATCGATGCGGGCAACCGCCTCCTCTTTCGTGATCAGCCCGTCTTTCGCCATCTCGACGGCAATCCTGAGCGCCGCCTTGGCGGTACGCTTGCCGGAGCGGGTCTGCAGCATCCACAATTTGCCGCGCTCGATGGTGAATTCGAGGTCCTGCATGTCGCGGTAATGCTTCTCCAGCCGGTCGGAAATATCGACGAAGGACTGGAAAGCTTCCGGCATCAGTTTCTGCAGCGAGGGCTTGTCAGAGCCCGCAGCGATGCGCGCGGCCTCGGTTATGTTCTGCGGCGTGCGGATGCCGGCCACCACGTCCTCGCCCTGCGCATTGACCAGGAATTCGCCATAGAGCTGCTTTTCGCCGGTCGAGGGATTGCGGGTGAAGGCAACGCCGGTGGCGGAGGTGTCGCCCATATTGCCGAACACCATGGCCTGGACGTTGACCGCCGTGCCCCAGCTTTCCGGGATGTCGTGCAGGCGACGGTAGGTGATGGCGCGGTTGTTCATCCAGCTCGAAAACACGGCGCCGATGGCGCCCCAGAGCTGCTCGCGCGGGTCCTGCGGGAACGGCTTGCCGAGCTCCTCCTCGACCTTGGCCTTGTAGAGCGCGATCACACCCTGCCATTCGATGGCCGTCAGCTCGGTGTCGAGCTCATGGCCGAGGCTCGCCTTCTGGTCCTCGAGAATTTCCTCGAAAACCTCGTGATCGAGGCCCATGACGACGTCGGAATACATCTGGATGAAGCGGCGGTAACTGTCATAGGCAAAGCGGGCATCGCCGGAATCGGCGGCAAGCGCCTCGACCGTCTCGTCGTTGAGGCCGAGATTGAGCACGGTATCCATCATGCCTGGCATCGAAGCGCGGGCGCCGGAGCGCACCGAGACCAGAAGCAGCTTCGACGGATCGCCGAAATTGCGGCCGGTGAGCCTGCCGATATGGTCGAGCGCCGCAAGGACATCCGCTTCAAGCGATGTCGGATAGGTGCGGCCGTTGGCGTAATAGGCATTGCAGACTTCAGTGGTCATGGTGAAGCCCGGCGGCACCGGCAGGCCGAGGCTGCACATCTCGGCAAGGTTGGCGCCCTTGCCACCGAGCAGGTTGCGATCACCGGCTCGGCCTTCAGCGGCACCGTCGCCGAAGGTGTAAACCCACTTGGTCATGAATGCCCTCCAGGTCCCTTGGAAGATAAACAACACCCGGGCCAAGGCCCCGGTCCCCGCCCTTCCGATCCGAGCGATAAGATGCTGCATTGCGAAAGGCAAGCGCCGGCAAAGCAAGCGCCGCGACTACAATCGATTAAGCAAAAGCTGCGTCAAAAAGACTTGCCGATGTGAGTTGCGCGAGATAGAACACAACAAGAACAAAGTGGAGTAGCGCGATGAAACTCGAGGGAAAACTCGACTATCTGGAACTTCCGGCCACCGGCGGCACGCTGGACAGCGTCAAATCCTTCTACAGCGCGGCGTTTTCCTGGTCTTTCACCGATTACGGGCCAACTTACTCCGCTTTTGCCGAGGGGCTCGACGGCGGCTTCCAGGCCGATGCGGGCGAAGCGCCCGCCAGACCGCTGCCCGTGCTCTATTCCGAAAACCTGGAGGAGACGCTGGAGGCCGTTGAGAATGCCGGAGGCAGCATCATCAGGCCGATCTTTTCCTTCCCAGGCGGCAGGCGGTTCCACTTCACCGACCCGGCCGGCAACGAGTTGGCCGTGTGGGGCGAATAGCCGGCAATTCCGGTCGCCGGATCGATCTCCCCTCCAGATTACGCCCGAACGCGGCGGCAATCCGCCGGCGCAGACATGCGGCAAGATTACTTTGGATGTCAGCGGTCCAAGCATTGAGCTTTCGACCGGCTCGTCCTATAAGGCCGCGCGCAGCGGGCACCGCCCGGCTGCTGGGGCGTCGCCAAGTGGTAAGGCATCGGTTTTTGGTACCGACATTCCCAGGTTCGAATCCTGGCGCCCCAGCCAACCATTTTTATCTTTTATTCAATGATTTAGCTCAATCGATCAGGTCTTCGTCTAGGGCACTCGGCTAGGGCCTTGGATGCGTGGACCGGCAGCAAGAATCTGGCGTCCGGAACTGGACTTAAGAGAAGCGGCGCCGTTTAGGACCGCTTCGAATTCACGATAGCATGTGCGGTATGGTGCCAAGGGCCGTAGCCCCTGTTGGCCGCTTTTCGCGATCGAGAGCACGCGGAGCAATTGTTCACGGTAGCTCAGTCAGCCGGGCTGCGAGGAAAAAAGCGTGGCCGATTGACATACCGATTGGAATTCCAATACCTATAGTATTTAAACGCCCAGTGCTGAATACGGCGGGAGGAGCCAATGGCCGAAAACACGACAGCTGATCCTTCCACGCCTGCCCAGCTTCGCCTCGCGGGCGGAGCGCAGGGGTTCAATTGGCTTCCGGTCTTCCTTGCAGACGAGTTGGGATTATTCGGCAAGCACGGCATTGCCATCGAATACAAGCGCTTCGGCAGCGTCGACAAGGCAACGGGAGCTGTCCTTGAGAGTGAGGCCGACCTTGCGATTACGCCGCCAGAAGGAGCAGTCGCGGACTTCGTGAACGGTGGAGAACTGCGCATTGTTGCGGCCAATGCAGTGCGGCTGCCGATGTCTGTCGTGGCGCGGCCAGAAATCGCCACCCTGGCGGACCTTCGAGGAAAGAGGATCGGCACGTCCTCGCTCACCGAGGGTACTGCGATTTACACGCAGATTGTGCTGGCTTCCCAAGGACTGCACTACCCCGCCGACTACGAATTCGTGCTTGCGGGTATTCATACTAAACGGTGGGAGGCGCTGCAGGCCGGGCAAGCCGACTGTGCTCCCCAGCCCGCGCCGTGGAACTTCCTGGCCGAGGACCAAGGCTACAAGCTGATCGGCGAGGTCAATGAGTTCATACCCGAGATCCTCTTCACCGCGGTCATCGGCCGATCATCGTGGCTGCAAGCCAATCGAGATGTGGTCATACGCTTCATCAACGCCCTGATTGAGGCCCATGCGATCACCAATGAACCGGCGCGGCAGGACGTAACATTGCCGATCTTCCAACGCATCACCACGCCGGAAAGCTCCACCCTGGCCAATCGTGCTCTAGGATACATGCGTGACATGGGCATGTGGCCGGACAAGCTGGCCGTGCCGGCAAACGCGTTGCGCACGACGATCGACCTGATGATCCGCGCGCATTTGCTCGATGAGGCCCTTCGGAGCCAAGCGCTGCACGCCTTCGATGCTTCTTACCTCGACGCCGCTTGCACCACTGTCGGCTGAACCCATCCTGCCGTGCACCAAAGCAATCCCGCAACTGACCCCTCACCTTCGCTTGCCCTTGGAGGTCGACGACCCTAAGTTGCTTGCTCAGATACGCTAGGTATCCCGATACGTTCATTGGATGATCAAAGATGGCGCGACTGACCCGTGAACAAAGCCAAGCCTTGACGCGCGAAAAGCTTTTGGCTTCGGCCAGCGAGATGGTGGCCCGAGACGGCTATTCCGGCGCATCGATCGAGCGGATCGCAGAGGAGGCCGGCTTCTCGAAGGGGGCCTTCTACTCCAATTTCACGAACAAGGAAGACATCTTCCTGCAACTGCTGGAGCGCAACGCCGGCGGAGATGTGGTCGAACTGACCGAAAGGCTTCGCAGCGTTGACGAGCCGAAGGATGTCATCGAATCCATTTGCGAATGGGCCAACCAACGCGCCAAGGACAAGCGCTGGGGAACGCTGGCCATCGACCTGCTGCGCATCGCGCGCCGCGACAACACGCTGGAGGATCGGCACCTGCGCCTGTTCAGGGACCAGTGGGAAGGGCTGGGCAGGCTGTTGTCGGAGAAGCTGTTTCCGTATGGGGATGCGGAACCCCGGCCACTCTATGTCGGCGGTATCGTCCTCGAACTCGTCTATGGCGGCATGTCGAGTTTTATGGACGACAGGGCGCCCGGCGAAATGGTGCGGGTCGCGCTGACGTCGATGCACGAGGCTCATCTTTTTAGGCATAAGAACGGAAAGGCCGTGCGCAAGCGGACTGCAGCGTCCTGACGCGAACTATGCCACGCCACGTTGGAAGGCCGACCGATTCTCCTTCGTGGACGTCGGGTGCCTATTCGTAGACAAGTCCCTTCAAGCGCAGCCGTTCGCGCATTGAGTTGACGTCTAGGCTGAGCTTGCCTGCAGCGTAGAGGCGACGTTTGTCTTCCTCGGCCGCCTCCCGCTCTCGTGCCGTTCTCGCAACCAACTCGGCATTGGCACGGGGCACCACGCAGACGCCATCATCATCGGCGACGATCACGTCGCCAGGGCAGATGCGGGCACCGGCGCAGATGATCGGAACCTGGCAATCGCACGGCGTCTCCTTTACCGTTCCCTGAGCGAAGATCGCCTTCGACCAGACCGGGAACTTCATCGCTCGCAAAGCAGCCACATCGCGCACGCCGGCATCGATCACGAGGCCTCGGATGCCGAGCGCCATCGCCGATTCAGCCAGAAGGTCGCCGAAAAATCCGTCTTCGCATGGAGAGATCGGAGTCACGACGAGCACATCGCCCGGCCGCGCCTGCTCCAATGCAACATGAATGGTCCAGTTGTCGCCCGGCGCCACCTCGCAGGTAAGCGCATTGCCGCCGATCCTGGCGCCGTCATAGATGGGACGCAGCCGCGAGGCCAGCAGCCCCTTGCGTCCCTGGGCCTCGTGAACGGTTGCCACCCCCAGCGCGCCCAGTGCGTCGCACACTTCGATCGGCGTACGTTCGGTGTTTGTCACGACTTTTGCCATTGATATCTCCAGAGATTCGTGCCGGCCGGACCTCGCTAGCGACCCTGTCGCTTGAGCCTCTCGTCCAGCCGCGGGTAGACTTTGCGCGCATTGCCCTCGAACACCGCCGCGCGGTCGGCTTCGTCGAGGCCCAAAGCATCGATGTAACGGCGCGTGTCGTCGAAGTTGAAGCCGGTCAGCGGGTCAACCGCCTTGACCGCGCCCAGCAGTTCCGAGCCGAAGAGGATGTGGTCCGGACCGATCACGCGAAACAGCGTGTCGATCCCCGCCTGGTGGTAGACGCAGGTGTCGAAATAGACGTTGCGCATCAGGTGCGTGGCGAGATCCGGCTTTTCCATCATGATTGCCAGCCCGCGATAGCGGCCCCAGTGATAGGGAACCGCGCCGCCGCCGTGGGGAATGATTAGCTTGAGGTCTGGGAAAGCGCGAAACAGGTCGCCCTGGATCAGCTGCATGAACACCGTGGTGTCGGCATTGATGTAGTGCGCACCGGTGGTGTGCAGGCAGTCCGAGCACGCGCCCGAGACATGGATCATGGCCGGCACCTGGAGCTCGACCATCCTCTCGAAGAGCGGATACCAGTAGCGGTCATAGATTGGCGGCGCGGACCAGAAGCCGCCGGACGGATCGGGGTTGAGATTGCAGCCGACGAAGCCGAGCTCGTCCACACAGCGCTCGAGTTCAGCCAGCACAGGAGCGAGGTCACCGCTCATCGACTGCGGCAGCTGGCAGACACCGGCAAAGTTCAGCGGGAACAGGTCCACGATGCGCGCAATGAGATCATTGGAGACACGGGACCATTCGGCATTCAGCGCAGCGCTGCCGACATGATGACCCATGCCCGAGGCCCGGGGCGACAAAATTGTCACGTCCGAGCCGCGCTCCTGCTGAAGACGAAGCTGGTTTTCTTCGACGGTCGCGCGAAGCGTCTCGTCGCTTATGGCGGGATAGACCGGACCTGCGTCGCGCTGGCCCTCGGCAAACGCCACCTGGGCCTTGCGATAGGCATGATGCGCCGGGGGCTCGGTGGTGTAGTGACCGTGGCAGTCGATTATCATGGCATTCTCCAACCGCAGCTCAGGGCTCCAGCACATAGTTGGTGAAGCCACCGTCGCCCGAGGCTACGCCGTTGATCGCCTCATTGATCTGGTCCAGCGGATAGGTGCGGGCTTCCAGCACGGACAGGTCGACCGCGCCAGACCGGACCAGCTCCGCTATCTCGATGCCCTCCGCGGTGCTGAGCCAGGCCGAACCGGTGAGCACCATCGAATTGTCCATCCACCATTTGGTGTTGAACAGCATGTCGGCGCCCGTACCGCCGATGTTGACGATGGTGCCGCCGCGTTTGACGCCCATCATCGCGTCCCTCATGGCGTTGACGTCGGCCACCGCGCCAAGGCTGTCGAGCATGAGATCCGCGCCGGAGTGGTGCTTGGAGCGCACCCAGTCCGCGACCTTGCCGTCCAGGCTGGAAAAAATCTCGATCCGGTTCGGCGCGAGGCGCTTCAGCTTTTCCAGCAATGGCTTGCCGCGCGCGACCGCGTAGATGGTGGATATCCCCATGGCGAGCGCGAACATGGTGGCGCCGACACCCAGCGTCCCGGTCGCGCCGTTGATGATCAGCGACTTGCCCGCAAGGTTGCCCAGCTTCTTGAGCGCCGAATAGGACGTGCCGAGATAGCCCATGCGGGCAGCCTGCGGAAACGTCATATTGTCGGGTATCTTGACGATGGCGCTCTGGGGCGCGCGCATGAATTGAGCGAAGCCGCCGCCGGGATAGCGCTTGTAGATTTCCAGGCTGTTGCGATTGAACCCGAAATATCCGGCGAAGGTGAAGTAGTCGCACTTCATCTGGTTGCCGCTGGCGCAGGCGTGGCAGGCACCGCACGAACGCAACGGATTGACGTAGACACGGTCTCCGGGCTTCAAGGCAACGACCTGCTCGCCCACTTCGTGCACGATGCCGGCGGGGTCAAGGCCAAACGTCGCGGGCTTGGGAGGCAGCGGCTGGTGAGGATACCAGTTCTCCCAGTTGTTCAGCACGTTGGCGAGGTTCGGGACCATACCGCAGGCTTTGACCTCGACCACGACATCTGTTCCGCACGCTCGAGGCTTGGCGATCTCCTCGATCCGCATTGGTTCGTTTACCGCATGCAACCGTGCGGCGCGCATCATCACTGTCACGATGTTCCTCCTCAAATACCGCCAACCGGATCGAGTTGACATTCCGATTGGACTGTGGATACCGTACAGTATCTGGATTGGGAGACGCAAGACCCGATTTGCGGTGCCGGTACCAACCATCGCTGCTGCCCTCGGGCCTACGCTCGATTTCGCAGGGTGGCTGGCGGCCAAAACCGGGCCCGCTCACAACGACTGCAGCCGTCACGCTGCTGGGGAGGAGACGTACAATGCCGTTCGAGTTGCAGCCTCAGGACTGCCTGAGGATCCTATGTGGAGTCTGGTTCCTGCCGCATCTGATCGGGAAGGTCAGGAACTTCGATAAGGCGCCGGTCACATTTGAGAAGGCCGGTCTGAAGCCCGGCAAGGCATTCCTTGTCCTGACAATCGTCCTCGAGGTGCTTGCCGCGCTCGGCATGATTTTCAACGTCTATTCGAAAGCAGCAACCGGTTGCGCGATCGTCGTGCTGCTCGGAGCAGCCTACGCAGTGGTGAAGATCAACGGCGCCAAATGGCGCTGGCAGCAGATGGGACCGGAATTCCCGCTTTTTTGGGCGCTCGCTTGCCTCATCTCGGCACTGTGACTTTGAACATCTACCTGGGAGGTTTGATATGCAGGTTCGACGCATCGTCACTGGCAGGGACAACGCCGGTAAGTCAGTGGTCGTCAGTGACGGTCCCTCCCCTGGGGAAATGGTCCTGCGCCACACGCCAGGTTTCGTATCGTCGCCACAGTGGAAAATCGAGGAGGCGCCAGAGCTGCGGAGCATCGACAACAAGGACCCCATGGAGACAACCGGCACCATGGTCATGCCGGCAGGCGGATCATCGTTCTGGATCATTACTTTCCCTCCGGACAGCGTCTACATGTCATCGGAATGGAACCCCGCGGTGGCCGGTCCCGAACTCATCGAGGCATCACCTGGAATTGCCGAGCGGATGGAGCCGGACAGCCCTGGCATGCACCAGACCCCGACCGTCGACTACGTGACGGTGGTCAAGGGCAGACTGATCCTGGAACTCGATGACGGCAGGACTGTCGAGCTAAATGCCGGTGACACCGTGGTCCAGCAGGGCACTCGTCACGCATGGCGCAATCCAGGCGACCAGCCGGCGACGATCTCCGTGATCATGCTCGGCGCCACTGTCTGACGCGGCGGTTACCATCCCAGAGAGACCACACCAGCCTCGGCTGGGCTTCGGACCGCTCAGATCGTTGCCGCCACGTCGGCGAGGATCTGGCGCGTCCACGCATGCAGGCCCGAATAGTGAGAACGCTCGGTCCAATACATGTCGATCTGGATCAGCACCTCGAGAGGGAAAGGTTTTAACGTCAACTTGTCCGAAAGCCGGCGGGCCAGGCGATAGGGAATGGTCGCGACCAGCTCCGTGCCCCGGATCAATGCTTCAAGATTGTCGTGGCTCGGCACGATCACGCTCGGCGTAATCCTGACGTCGATTGCCCGAAGCGCCGCGAAGTACAACGCCTCCCACTGGCCATTGTGGGTCACGGCGATATGCCGCGTCTGCCGGTAGCGATCCATCGTCAGTTCGCCGGCCGCAAGCGGATGGCTGGAATCCATGATGCAAGCGTAGCGGTCGGTGAAGAGTTTGCGCCGGTAGTAGATATCGCCGAAAATCGCCACCGGGCCAAGCACGATATCGCAGATGTTTTCCTTGAGCTGCTGCCTGCCGTGCACCGCGGATTCAAAAATGTTGACTGCGATCTGGGGCGCCTGCTGCTGGACCTGGCGCACGAAGGCCGGCATCAGGAACATACGCTCGTGATGGTTACAGGAGATCGTCACGCTGCCCGTGGACGTAGCGGGATCAAAACCTTGCAGAGAGGACAACGCCTGCATGCGCTCGAGGACATCGCGCGCTTCCTGGGCGAGCTGACGGCATTTGTCGGTCGACAGGATCGAGTTGCCCTGGCGAACGAACATCGGGTCGTTGAAGGCCTTTCGAAGCCGCTTGATCGAATAGCTGATCGTCGACTGATTGACGCCGAGGCGCTCCGACGCCTCTGAAAAGGACCGGCAGTCGCTGACCACGACCAATGCCTGCAAAGCATTCAGGTCGATCTGGGCAAGTTCCTCCGACAGCATGGCGCCTACTCTCTATGCAAAATTTCGATCACCTGTATCGAACCTATTGGGTTGTTAGATGTCCTGCAAGGGCTTAGCCGGAAAGGAGCTGCACAGGAGGATTGAAAATGGCTGCTAATCTCGAACAGAAGATCGCTGACGCTGGAAGCGCCCAAACCATGCTCTGGGAATCGCAGAGCCCGCCGATCGTCAGCACGCCGGTGACGCCGGAATTCACCAACTGGCGCGACGAACAGCTCGCTTGGCGCAGCAACGCCGTGCTCTATGACCAGTCGCACCATCTCGCCGACCTGAACATCCGCGGCAAGGATGCGCTGAAGCTCATCCGCGACACGGCGATCAACAGCGTTGAATACTTTCCCGTCAACGCCGCGAAGCAGTATGTAGCGGTCAACGACGAGGGCCAGCTCATCGGCGACAACATCCTGTTCCGCTATGAGGAAGACGAATTCCAGGCGGTGGGCATTCCGCCGACGATCAACTGGCTTCAGTATCATGCCGAGACCGGCGGTTACGACGTCGAGCTTGTGCGGGACAATCCGTCCTATGCCCGCAAGGGAAATCCGCTGTGCTACCGCTACGAGATCCAGGGACCTGGCGCGTTCAACGTGATCCGGGAACTCATCGGCGGCGAGCCGCCGGATGTGAAGTTCTTCCACGGCACCCGCTTCACGATCGCCGGCAAGATGGTCCGCGCGCTTCGCCACGGCATGGCGGGCGAACCAGGCTTCGAGTTCGTCGGGCCCTGGGCCGATCATGAGGTCGTTCGGGCCGCTCTGCTCGAGGCGGGCAAAAAGCACAACATGATTCAGGTCGGCGGCCGGGCGTACCTGACCAACTCGCTCGAGTCCGGATGGCTTCCGCGCCCGTTGCCGGCGTTCTACTCGGGCAAGAGCACGGCGGGCTTCCGCAAGTGGCTTGCCGCGGACGAGATCGATGCCAATGTGTCTCTAGGCGGAAGCTTCTTTTCCGAAAACATCGAGGACTATTATTTCTCGCCCTACGACGTGGGCTACGGAAAGATCGTCAAATTCGACCGCGACTTCATCGGCCGCAAGGCCCTCGAGGCCCAGGTCGCCGACGGCCAGACCACGGCCAACCGCAAGGTGACGCTGCAGTGGAACGGCGACGACGTCGCCAAGACGTGGGCCTCGATGTACCAGCCAGGTGTCGGAGCGAAGTTCATCAACCTTCCGATCGCCCACTACGCGACCTATCACTACGACCGGGTCGAGGCGCCAAACGGAAGCTTGGCCGGGCGTTCGCTTCATACCGGATACTCGGCCAACTACCGTTCGATGATGTCGATCGCGGTCGTGGATGCGGCAGTGGCAGAGCCTGGCACCGAACTGGTGGTGGTCTGGGGCGAGCCCAAGCCATCCTCCAAGGTGCAGGTTGAAGACCACGTGCAGTTCAAGATCCGCGCCACCGTCCACCCGGCGCCGATCGACGCGCACGCACGCACCAGCTATCGCAAGAACGCCTAAGCCGCACGCCTGAACCGAGGGCGGCATCACGGCCGCCCTCCCCTCACAGCAACCGCACCCGACGACAACAGACTGGCGGGACCTCCTGCCGGTGTCGCTTTGCGACGCGAGAAACCGCCTTGCCCTTCAGCTCGGCCGTCAACCCGGAGACCGGGTATGGAAAAGTCCTATCTGCTTACGCTCCAATGCAAGAACCGGCCGGGCATCGTCGCCGGCGTGGCGAGCCGTTTGGCAGCACATGGCGCCAACATCACCGCGGCCCAGCAATTCGACGACCCCGAGACGGATCGGTTCTTCATGAGGGTAGCGTTCGATTTGCCTTCGCCCCTCGATGATCTCGCCGGGCGTTTTTCCGAGGAGGTCAACCGCTTCGGCCTGCAATGGACATTGCGGCCCCAGAACCTGCCCCGCAAGATTCTGCTGCTTGTCTCGAAATTCGACCACTGCCTGGTAGACCTGCTTTACCGCCAACGACTGGGCGAGTTGCCCATGCAGGTTGTCGCCATCGTCTCCAACCATCCGCGAGAAGGTCTCAACCTCGCCTCCGACGACGCCATTCCCTTCCACCACTTCCCGATCAGCCATGAGACCAAGGCCACCCAGGAGGCGAAGATCAAGCGCGTGATCGAAGATAGCGGCGCCGAGCTTATCGTGCTGGCCCGCTATATGCAGATCCTATCCGACGACTTCTCAGCTTATCTCTCCGGCCGCTGCATCAACATCCACCATTCTTTCCTGCCGGGTTTCAAGGGCGCCAAGCCCTATCACCAGGCGCATGAGCGCGGCGTGAAGATGATCGGAGCAACGGCGCACTACGTCACCGAAGACTTGGACGAGGGTCCGATCATCGCCCAGGACGTCGAACATGTGACCCATGCCGACACGCCCGAGGACCTCGTTCGCAAGGGTCGGGACATCGAACGCCGCGTGCTGGCCCGCGCGGTCGCCTTCCACCTTCAGGATCGGGTCTTGCTCAATGGACGCAAGACCGTCGTCTTCGCCTAACAACGGAGCCACGCGCATGGAAAAAGCTGCTATCCGCCCCTCCTCTATCGACGCCTCGATCGAGATGGCGCCAAGCCAGGTGATCGACTCCCCTGACCTGCCGGGCCTTTTCCCGTCGGGGGTCCGGGTCTACATCACCGATATCGGCCTGGCGGACACGCCGACCCTGGTCAAGGCAGCGCGTCGCGTCGCGGACCTTGGCTACACCGCGGTTCCCCATATGGCCGCTCGCCGACTGACCACGCGCCAAGCGCTGGAAACGCGGGTGAAGGCTTTGGCTGAGGAAGCGGGTGTCCGCGACTTGCTCATCATCGGCGGCGACGTGGCTACCCCAGCCGGTTCATTTTCCTCCTCTTTCGAGGTGCTCGAGACTGGTTTCGTTGACAAGTACGGCATCACCGAGGTCGGTGTAGCCGGCCATCCGGAAGGCAGTCGCGACTTTGGCGACGAGGCGGCGATTGCAGCGCTCCGGATGAAGAGCGCCTGGGCCGAGCGGACCGGGGCAAAGATGCGTGTCGTCACCCAATTTGGCTTCGACGCGGACAAGTTCATCGCCTGGGCGGACGGCCTGGCGGTTTCCGGGGTGGACCTGCCGATCCATCTTGGCGTGGCCGGTCCCGCCAAGATCACGACCTTGCTAAAATACGCCGCCTTGTGCGGCGTCGGCAATTCGCTGAATTTCTTGAAAAAGCGCAGCGCCTCGCTTGCCGCCCTTGCCACCAGTCACTCGCCGGAGAGCTTCGTCGGCCCGATCGAGCACCATCTGCGGGCAAAACCGGAGTCGGCAATCGCGCAGCTGCACGTCTTTCCGTTTGGCGGCATCAAGAATACGGCCAAGTGGCTCTACGAGCGTGGCTCGTGGCAATGCCTCGAAGCCGACGATCGCTCGTCGATCGCTTAAGCGCGTAGTTGCCTCCCGAGAGCCGAGCCAGACGATGGCGCGCCGATCGTCGGCGCGCCATCGTCTCTCGTTGCCGCGACATGGGCGAATGTTGCGGCACGATTGCTACGCGCAGCCTAGCAGTCAGCACCGCCGGACATCCGCGAGGACGTCCGGCGCGCTCAGGACAACGCGAAGCCGCCGTCAGCTGCGGCCGCGCCCCTCCGTTTCAATGCGCAGCGTGACCTCGTCCCCGATCAGGGGAAGATTGGCCGTCATGCCGAAGTCGCTGCGCTTCAACTTGGCAGTCGCGCTGAAGCCGGCCTCAAGACTGCCATCCCACGGGTTCTTGCCCTGGCCGTTGAAGGTCACGTCGAGCGTCACCGGCTTGGTCACACCGGCGATGGTGAGATCGCCCGTGATGGTGCCCTGCTTGTCGCTGGACTTGGTGAATTTGGTGCCGACGAAGGTGATCTCCGGAAACTCGGTGGCATTGAACCAGTCGGCGCCCTGGATGTCGCTGTCGCGCTGGGCATTGTTGGTGGAGATGCTGGACACCTTGACCTTGGCCTGCAGCTTGCTGGCCTCAGGCGCGTCCTTGTCGAAGGTGAATTCCCCGGAGAACTCTTTTGCGACGCCGATGACGTTGGAGAAGCCGAGATGATTGATGAAGAACACGATGCCGGAATGAACCGGATCGATGTCGAACGTGATCGGCTGTGCGGTTGCCGGCCCGATTGGCGCCGTTGCGAGTGCAGCTAGCAAAGCTAGTTTCAGTCTGTAGTTCATTCCATCCTCCTTTGTTGATGCACGAAAAGCGAATTCACAGCGGAAGGCTGAACCCCTTCCGTGCCAGCATCACTGCGACTGCCGCGACGGCCGGCACCAGGCAAAACCCTGCGAAGACGAACGTGGCGAGTGCATGGGTTTTCTGATCGAGACGATCGAGGATCACGCGGCAGGCCGAAGAGACCAGGAAAAGCAGCAGGAGCACCGCAAGGGCGAGAAGGTCGATCTTGCGGGTGATCAGCGCGACGGTCTGCGCCACAGCCATCATGCCCGCCGCTCCGCCGAGCAAGGATGCCCATCCGAAGCGGTAATTGGGCCGGGACAGGTGCCCAACCACGATGCCGGCGATGCCAAAGGCGACGCCAAGAGACAGTTGCAGGCTGGATGATGAAGCCCCCATGAAGGCAATGGGAGCAAAGCCTGCGCTGGCAACCGCGAGCATGATCGCAGGGCGCAGGCCTGATCCCTCATCGGGATAGTCAGCT
Organism: Mesorhizobium sp. M1A.F.Ca.IN.022.07.1.1; assembly: GCF_003997575.1. Taxonomy (NCBI): domain Bacteria; kingdom Pseudomonadati; phylum Pseudomonadota; class Alphaproteobacteria; order Hyphomicrobiales; family Phyllobacteriaceae; genus Mesorhizobium; species Mesorhizobium sp. M1A.F.Ca.IN.022.07.1.1. The sequence continues at coordinate 25,124 of NZ_RZST01000009.1, read as the reverse complement.
TCCCGATGAAGCGCATATAGCGCTGCCGCTCCGACCAGAGCGGCGACAACAAGATCGAGAGGCTGCGCCAGGGCAATCGTATCGCCGATGTAAGCTGCTGAGGCGACCGGCATTGCCGCCAACAGCAACTGTCCGAGCCTGTAGCTGCCTGTCCATTCCGTCGCCACGCCCAGGATCGATCCAACCGCCGCCAGGTAGAACACCTTGTTGACGGCGCCGACCGGAGGGAAGGAGGGAAGGCGATTGTAGGTCAACCAGTAGGACAGGAAGAAGCCGAGCGGGATCAAGAGATCGTACCAACGGCGATCGACGCGCCCCCATCGCATCAGGCCGCTCAAGGCGAACGACAAAAGGCCGCAAATGGCGACCGCCAGCATAACGGCCTCCTGCGGCGATCGGGCAACGCCAATCACGTCGCATTACTGTTGTTGGCTACAGGATAGCGGGCACACGCTCGCGGCACCTTGCGGCAGGATGAAGTCACACCGTCCTCCCCGGTCTGAGTTCTCCATGACCGGCCCCTTCCGGATACCGGTCAGATTTCAAATACCAAAGCGTATCTCACTAACCTTGTCAATCCGACTGGGCAGCTGGCCGGAACCCGCCTCGCCTTAGTGCAGGTGCACCGGCGAAGTCGGTTGACATACGACTCAGACTTCAAATACTATATGGTATCTAAAGTGGGACAGACGCGGAAGCGCCGGTTCCGCTGACACGCCTGGGAGGAGTGCGTGGCTGTGCAGGAACATATCAACGCCTATTTGCCTGTGCTCGCGGCGGATGGCGTATCGGTCAGCTTCGGAGGCGTGCAGGCGCTCGACAATGTCTCGCTCGACGTCGGCGGTGGCGAGATTTGCGGCTTGATCGGCCCGAATGGCGCGGGAAAGACCACCTTCCTGAATGCCATCACCTGCCTTGCACGCCTTCAACGCGGCACCGTACAGCTGTCGGGTCGGATAATCTCCAATTCGGCGGTGCGCGACATCATCGGCCTCGGGATCGCCCGGACGTTCCAAAATGTCGGCGTGTACGGCTCGCTGAGCGTCCTGGAGAACGTCATGCTCGGCGCACACCACAAGATGGGTGGAAAAGTCGCGCGTGCCCTTCTCAATCCCTTCGGTGCGTGGGCCGAGGAGAAGACGGTCCGCCGCAAGGCTGAATCAATTCTGGATGAGTTGGGAATGGCCGCATTATCGAGCGTGCGCGCCGACTCCCTGCCCTATCCGTTGCAAAAGCGGATGGAGATCGCACGCGCCCTGGCGGCCGAGCCCAAGCTCCTGTTGCTGGATGAGCCGGCCGGCGGACTGACCCATGGCGAGGTCACCGAATTCGGCGCCCTCGTCAATACGATCCGGCATAGCCGCAAGCTCTCGATCCTCCTGATCGAGCATCACATGGGTTTGGTCATGAGCCTGTGCGACCGGATCCATGTGTTCCACCTGGGTCGAAATCTGGCGTCAGGACGCCCCGAAGAAATCAGGACCAATGAAGCCGTCATCGGCGCCTATCTCGGGAGGAGCACGTGAGACTGCTCGACGTCCGCAATCTCTCGGCCTCCTATGGCAAGGTACGGGCGCTTTTTGACTGCTCGCTCGCAATCGCGCAGAACGAATTCGTCGTCCTGCTCGGCGCCAATGGCGCGGGAAAAACCACTTTGCTGCGCGCCCTTTCGGGCACGATCCGCTCGGCCGGCGAGATCGCCTATATGGGAAGCGACTTGCAAAAGATGGCGCCGGAACGGCGTCTGCAACGCGGCTTAGCGCAGATTCCCCAGGGCAGAGGCACTTTCACGGAATTTACGGTCGACGAGAATCTGACGCTGGGCGCCACAATCGTCTCCGATACCCGCCAGGTCCGACAGAACAAGGAGCGGTGGTACGATCGCTTTCCGCGATTGCGCGAACGCCGCTCCCAACTGGCCGGCAACCTGAGCGGAGGCGAGCAGCAGATGCTCGCGGTTGCGCGAGCGCTCATGTCGCGGCCAAAACTGCTGCTATGCGACGAGCCATCATTGGGTCTCGCGCCGGTCATCACGCGCGAAATATTCGCGATCTTCAAGGAACTCCGCGACATCGATGGGTTGACGCTCCTGGTCGTGGAGCAGAACGCGGACCTGTCGCTCAAGTTCGCCGACCGCGCCTATGTCATCGAGGCCGGGCATATCGTGGCCGGCGGCTCAGCCGGCGCGATACTTGCAGATGAGCATATCCAGAAATCTTACCTTGGGGAGTAACGTGGCGACGTTTCACCAGATCATTGTTTGCGGCATTGCCCCAGGCGCTGTCTACGCCGTGCTGGTGATTGCCCTCGTGCTGGTCTCGCGTCTTACAAGGCGGGCGTCGGCCGACCGCCTCGATGCAGCCTCCTTCATCGACATTCACGATACCGCCGGACTGCCATTCCTGATCGTGGTAACCGCCATTTCCCCGTCCTCAAACGCCAGGGCCCCCTCGGCCAAGGCTCTCGGATCGAAGGCGCGCAGGTCGACGGCCTCGGCGTTGCAGTTGGGAGGCTGGGCTTGACCCTTTTCGTGCAAATCGTCCTCAGCGGTCTTGCCACCGGCGCCATCTATGCGGCTCTTGCCCTTGCACTGGTGTTGATCTTTCGCGCCACCAACGTCGTCAATTTCGGTCAAGGCGAAATGGCGACTTTCTCGGCATACTGCACCTGGCAGCTATGCCTGTGGGGCCTGCCCTTATGGCTTTCGATTGCAATCGGCCTGGCCGGTTCCTTTGTGCTGGGAATCTTGGCGTTTCGGGTCTTCGTCCGCCCGCTCCTGGCAGCACCAGTCGAGGCGACAGTGGTCGTCACGCTCGGCATGTTTGTGCTCTTCCAGGCGATGGTGACGTGGCTCTGGGGCGCCGAGCAGAAGCCGTTCCCCAGCCTTTTTCCTGAAGGCAGCTTCAGCCTCGGTGAGGTACGGGTGCTGGCTTCGTCGGCCGGTACCTTGCTGATCCTCATTGTCCTGGCCGCGGCCATCGCCTCCCTCTTCGCCTTCACAAGGCTTGGGCTCTCCATGCGTGCCGCGGCCTTCGACCGCGTTCGCAGCGTTCTGGTGGGCATCAACGTCGAGCGCATGCTGATGCTCGGCTGGGGTTTCGCCGCGGCGATCGGAATGATCGCGGCGGTGCTGGTCGCGCCACGGCTGTTTTTGAGCCCGACCATGATGACCCCGATCCTATTCTACGGTCTTGCCGCGGCAACCGTTGGCGGCTGGGACAGTCCGCTCGGCGCCATAGCCGGAGGCCTTCTGGTGGGCGTCGGCGAGAGCCTTGGCGCCAACTACATCGGCTTTCTCGGCGCGGACATGCGCATCGCGGTCCCGATCGGGCTCAGCCTTTTCGTCCTGCTGGTCAAGCCGGTCGGTCTGTTCGGCTCACAGAAGGTCACCAAGCTATGAGCAATGACATTCAGCGCACGGTCGCGGCAACCGCTGGTTTTGTGCTGGTCGCCGCATTGCTGCCGGCCACTTTGTCAGGCTTCCAGTTGCAGCAGGTGAGCATCGCCATCTCCTATGCGGTCGCCATTCTTGGCCTCAACCTGCTTATGGGGTTTGCCGGGCAGATCTGCCTCGCCCAGGGGACGCTGTTCGGCATCGGCGCCTACGTCACCGCCATCTTGAACGCGACCTACGGCGTCCACCCGTTGGCGACCCTGCCTGCGGCAGCTGTTTTTACCGCGCTGGCCGGTCTCGTCGTCGGACTGCCGGCCCTGCGTCTGCAGGGGCTGCAACTTGCGATCATCACGTTTGGTGTCGCGGCGGCCTTTCCGCAGCTTCTGTTGAAGCTCGGCAGTTGGACGGGCGGAGTCTCCGGCTTGCCGATCGATTCCCTGGAGCCGCCTGCGTTCCTGGCCGATTACTCCGAGCTCTGGCTCTATCTGGTGTCGCTTGGGTGCGCCTGCGTCGCGGCATTCATCGTCTATCTCGTTCTCCTCGGCGACGTCGGCCGCGCGCTCCAGGCGCAACGGGACAGTCCGCAGATCGCGGAGGCTCTCGGCGTCAACCTGACCAAGACCAAGCTGTGGGCGTTCGCCATCAGCTCTGCGCTCGCCGGACTTGGCGGCGGCGTCTTCGCGATCCTCAATGGCTTCATCAGCCCGCAGTCCTTTCTCGCCCCACTTTCCATCACCATCGTGATCGGGAGCATCGTAGGCGGCTCGACAAGCATTGTCGGCGCCTTCATCGGCGGGCTGTTCATCACCTTCGTCCCGACATGGACGTCCAACATCAATCTCGCACTCGGCAACGTCATCTACGCGCTGGCACTGATCGGCATCATGCTTCTGGCGCGCGGAGGGGTTGCCGGTCTGCTGGAGAGACTCGCCGCTGCCTTGAAGGCGCGGTCGAACGCCAACGGCAAAGCCGGATCAATGAGCCAATCAGGGAGGAAGTTATGAGACCATGTATGCCAAGAATGCTTGCGACGGCGGCAATACTTGCGCTGGCCGTCGGTGTCGCTCCGGCGAAAGCTGACGAGACACCGGGCATCACCGACAGCACCGTGAAGATCGGCATCACCGGTCCGCTCACCGGTCCCGTCGCCGTCGTCGGCGCGGTCGCAGAAGGCATCCGCGCCCGGGTCGAGGCCGCCAATTCCCACGGCGGCGTCAAGATGTCCGACGGCAAGACCCGCAAGATCGAGCTCGTGATCAAGGACGACATGCTCGATCCGCAGCGAACGCTTGCGAATGTGCGCGAGATGGTGGAGCAGGACAAAGTTTTCGCTCTTGTCGGCACGGCTGCCACGCCGAACAATGTCGCCATCGGACGTTATATCGAACAACGCAAAGTGCCCAATGTCTTCATGTATTCAGGCGTCCACAAGCTGAACGCGCCGCACGAGGAAATAGGGTTCCTCCCGGCCTTCTCGACCGAGGCGGCGTCGTTCGCCACTTATCTGAAGGACAACAAGCCCGAGGCAAAGGTCGCGCTCCTCTATCTCAACACCGAGACCGGCGAAACCTTCATGAAGGCCTTCGACAAGGCCATCGACGGCTCAGGCGTCAAGGTCGTCGATCGGCAACCGGTGACTTCGCAGGATCCGACCGTCGAAACGCAACTGACAGCGCTCAAGGCTTCCGGCGCCGATACGCTGGTGATCATCGCCGCGCCGCAACAAGGCGGTGAAGCAATCCGCTTCCAGGCCGAGAGCGGCTGGAAGCCGCTGACGCTCGTCACCAACCTTTCCTCGGCCTACCCGATCCTGCAGGCGGTGGGGCTCGAGAACGCCAAGGGCATCATCACCTCGAATTTCCTGAAACCGATCGTTAGCCCGGAAAAAACCGGTGATGCGGGTATCGACCAGTATCTGGACGATATCGCCGCGGCCAAGCTCAACTTCGTCTTCGCCAACACGATCGGACAGGTCGGCTACGCGACCGGCGATGCTCTTGTGAAGGCGCTCGAGCACATGAAGAAGCCGACCCGGGCTGAGCTCCTCGACACCGTCTTCAACATGCAGAAGTGGGACGATCCACTGTTGCTGGACGGGATCAAGCTGAACACCAAAGCCGGCTCCGATATTTTCCCGATTGAGGCACTGCAGCTCTATCGGTTCGACGGGCAGAAGTACGTGCCTGTTGGCAAGCTTCTGGATTTCGAGGGCAAGACGGAAGAGTAACGGACGATCGACACAGGTTGCTGCCGGCTGCGAGCGTCCGCGTTTTGCGGGCGCCTTTCTCGCGAGGACGAATTTCGATTTGTTTGAGCGATTCGTGGCCGACAATATCGTCGGCAGTCCTATCTGCGATCCGTTTTGCCGGAAGTCATTCGGCAGAAGATGCTGGCGAAGGCGAATCCGGATTCCGTTGCGCGTGACGGCAGATCCAGCTTCAGGCAGTTTGCACCTGCTCTGCGTACCGGACGCAACTTCCCCATTCTAGCCAGTATGGTAGAGATTGGGGCTGGTGCAAATTCCGGTACGAACGGCAATGAACCTTCAAACCAGAGCCCGGTCCATTCTCGATAGCGAAGTCGTCTGGGACGCCCATTCCGGCTTCATGCCGGATCCTGCCGCGGACTTGAACAACCTGCGGATCTGGCGAGACGCCGGTGTCGACTATCTGTCCATCGATGTCGGGTTCGATCTTCTGTCCTGGGAAATGACGGTAACCAATCTCAGCTGCTTCCGCCACTGGATCCTGACGCATCCCGCCCACTACGTGCTGGTCTCGTCGGCCGACGAAATCCTCGCTGCTAAGGCGCAAGGCAAGCTGGCGGTCACCTTTGACATCGAAGGCATGAACGCCCTGGACGGCCGGATTGAGATGGTCGAGTTCTACCATGGCCTTGGCGTGCGCCAGATGCTTTTCGCCTATAACCGCAACAACCTTGCCGGCGGCGGATGCCATGACGAAGACCCGGGTCTGACCGCGTTCGGTCGGCAGGTGATCGACGAGATGAACCGCCTCGGCATGTTCGTGGATGTGAGCCACACCGGCTACCGCACCACCATGGACGTGATGGAGTACACGGACCGGCCGGTCATCTTCTCGCACTCCAATCCGAAAGCGCTCTGCGCCCACGGTCGCAACATCACGGACGAGCAGATCAAGGCCTGCGCCCGCACCGGCGGCATCGTCGGGGTTGTCGGGCTCAGTCGTTTCCTTGGCGAGGCGCGCACCGATTCCGAACGGCTGGCCGACCATGTCGAATATCTGATCGATCTCGCTGGCCCACGCCATGTTGGCATCGGCCTCGACCATGCTTTCCCGGTCGAGATCGAAGGCATCGACGACATCATCGCCAGCAATCCGCATTTCTGGCCGAAGAGCGAATATGCGGGAGAAACGACCTATTCGGCACCAGCCCAAATGAAAGAGCTGACCGAGATCCTGCTTCGTCGCGGTCAGCCGGAAGGAGCGGTCCGCGACGTCATAGGCGGCAACTTCATGCGCCTTGCCCGGAAAATCTGGAAATAGCCACCGAAGCAGCCGTCGAGCGCTCCGTGGGACCTTCTTTGGTCAGGCGGGTTGGTCCGCGCCAAGAAGGACGCGCAGCTTCGCGACCGCCGCATCCGGACTGGTCGATACGGGGATGTTCGTCGCCGCTTTGACCGCATCCCGCGCGCGCGCCATGGAGAACTGTGCCAAGACGATCGCATCGAAATCCCTCAGCTTGGCGGCTTCAGCCGCGATCAGCCGGTTGTGGGTTTCCACGTCTCCTGCACGCACCGCCTCGATCGCGCCCGGCACGAAATAGCTTGTGATCGTGGCAGCTTGGCCCATGCGGGCGGTTTCGTCCCGGAACTCCTGCTCCATTCCTTCCCTCGACGGCGGGAAAGTGTAGAGCATTGCGGTGCGGCCGCCACGGCGGATCGCCGTCTCAAACATGGCCTCGTTCGGTTTCAGGACCGGAACGTCCAGCTTCGCCGCGGCCTGTTCAATCGCTTGCCCGAACGCCGAGCAGGTGAACAGCACGGCATCGCTTCCGATCGAACGGGCATAGCTGGCCAAGGCCTCGACGCGCCGGACCATGTCGCTCGTCAGGTCAGCGGTTTTGGCGCGGTCCACTGCCAGGCTGTCCTCGAGGATATTGACGGTTTCGGCGCCAGGCCATCCCGCTTCGAACGCCCATCTGATCGGCTCCGTCGAGATGGGCGTGGCATGGATCAGGGCAATGCGAGGCTGTGACGTCATTGTGCGAGACCGAATGATAAACGAGGCCGCCCCGAGAGCAAGCGGCGTTGGTACCGATGACTATTTCGGGGCTGCCGCCGCGAAGACCCATACGCTCTCGGCAGGGATCCGCGCCCATACATTGCCCGAGGCAAGTTGCCGCGCGCCATGCGCCTTGGCGACGAAGTCGCCACGGCGCAGACGGTACTCCCGCTTGTCGCCGAGATAGATGCTGTCGTCGAGATGCATCTCGATGCCGTCCGGGTGCAAGGGACCGCGGTACTTCGAGATCGACACTCTCGCGATGGGCGGGATCATCCCGCTTATCCTTTCGAGGCCAGCTCACCATGGCAAGGAGGGAGGAAGGCGACCGCAGACCCAATAAGTGATCGCCCTTGCCCTCGATCACGTGGCGAGACAGCCATCACAAAGCCCGTCGCCTCGAGCGCTACGAGCGTGCGACGTTTTGGCCATGAAAACCGAGAACCGTGAGTGGCCGAACCCGGTTGCGCATAATCCGGCGGAAGAGTTCCACTTCGGGTAAGGTTGAAGGCCGCAGGAGGCAGGATCGGGCTATCTTTCCCGAAAGGCGCGCTGGAACGAGTCCACCAGCGGCTTGGTCAGATAGCTCAGAAAGGTTCGCTCGCCGGTTGAAATGAAGGTTTCGACCGGCATGCCTGGGTAGATCTGCTCGGGCTTGACCTGCGGTGGCAGCTTGTCGGCCATCTTAAGCCGCACGGTGTAATAGGGCTGTCCAGTGCTGGGAGTGGTCAGCCGGTCCGCCGAAATGTAGAAGACCTTTCCCGGCACTTTTGGTGTTGTCCGTGCGTTCAGGGCCGTGAACATCATGTTCGCGCCTTGGCCGACTCGGATAGAATCGATGTCTTCAGGCTTGATCTTTGCCTCGACGATAAGTTCCTTCGTCGGCAGAAGCTCCATCGCAGGCTCGCCAGCACGAATGACGCTGCCTTCGGAATTGTAGAGAGAGCGGACGATGATGCCGTCCGCCGGGGCACGAATGGTCGTTCGCACCAGGACCGATCGAGCGGCGTTGATTTGTTCCTCAAGGTCGGCCACCTCTACCCGGGCCTTGTTCAATTCCGTGACGGCATCCTCGACCCGGGTGGTTGTTAGTCTTTCAATCTGCTGGCGCGCTTCCACGATCTGGGTGGCCGCGCTGGCGATTTGCGCCTCCAGCGATCCCTCCTGACCTACCAACTCGGCGGTGCTGCGCAGAAGATCGGTGTATTCGGAACGATTTGTCAGTCCCTTGTCGAGCAAGTGCTTTTTGCGTTCCGTCTCGGCATTGACGATCGCGAGCTGGTTTGCCGCAGCATCCTTTTGCGCCTTCAAGCCGGCAACAGCTTCCTGAAGGGCTGCCACCCGTTCCCTAAGGATCTCCTGATCTGCGCCATAGCGCGCTAGCCGAGCCCGGAACTCCTTGGTTTGCTCTGCAAAGACGTCACTGAATTCGGACGCGTCTGAGTAGGCGCCTAAATCGCGGGGCAGGACGATTTTCTCCAGGCCATCCCGTTCTGCCTCGAGCCGCGCGATCTCAGCCTTTTGTGCGACCCACTGTTTGAGGACTCGGTTGAGCTGCGACTGCGCCACCGTTGGATCGAGCACGATCAGCGCCTGCCCTCGTAAGACTCTGTCACCCTCTCGAGCTTTGACGCTGCTGACCACGCCACCTTCGAGATGCTGGATCATGACATTCTGTCCAGCTGCTGCAATCACTCCTGGCGCGATCGTTGCTCCGGCAATCGGCGCCATTGCGCCCCAGAATACGAAGCCAAGCAAGAAAACGGACACGCTTGCATACCCCGCGAGCGTGATGCGATCTGTGCGTGTGTCGACGTTGCGCTGCCAGCTATACGTCCTGGCGCCGATGGCTTGGCTAGTCATTAGCGACCTTTATCTCGCCTCGAGCAGATGAGGGGAAAGGCACCACTCCTTCGCGCGACTGAGAGGCTGCGGGCCACCCCGCTTGGGCGCGTCGCTCGACAAGTCTATCGAGCACGCCCTTGGTCAAACCGTAGATCTCGACCTGGCCATTGCGTAGCATCAATACGCGATCGCATTTGGAAGCGAGAGAGGGCCGATGGGTTATGACAAGCACGGTCGTTTTTCGTGAACGCGCTCCGCTAATCGCGCGCTCGAGCGCGGCTTCGCCGTTGGAATCGAGATTTGCATTGGGCTCGTCGAGAACCAGCACCTTGGGATCGCCGTAGAAGGCCCGAGCAAGCCCGATGCGTTGCCGCTCGCCACCCGAAAGGCGAACGCCGGTCGGGCCGATCAGCGTCGAGTAGCCATCCCTCTGACCCAGGATGAGCTCATGCACTTGGGCCCGCTGGGCTGCTTGAACCAACTTCTCGCTGGGCGCATTCGGGTCGAACCGCGCGATATTTTGCGCGATGGTTCCCGGGAAGAGTTCCACATCTTGCGGCAGGTAACCAATATGGCGGCCGAGTTGTTCCGGGTCCCAGTTCCGAATATCGCCGCCGTCGATCCGGATCGCCCCAGAGCGGGGCGCGATCGCACCGACGATGAGGCGCGCCAGAGTCGATTTTCCAGCCTGGCTCGGCCCTACGATCGCGACTGTCTCGCCGGCGGCGACCTCAAAGGTCAAGCGCTTGATCAGCGGCAGCGAGCCATCGGCCGCGCCCGGAAGATGATAGACTATTTGCTCCACGCTTAGCGCTCCTTCAGGAGCCGGCAATGCTACGTTCTCCTGGTTGTCGAGCCCGGACCGGAGAGCCGAAAGCCTCTTCCAGGCAAGATTGGCGTCGATGATCTGCCGCCAACTCCCAATGATCTGATCAAGAGGTTGCAGAGCGCGCGCCGAAATCATCGAGGACGCAAATATCATACCGGCGGTCATCTCGTTGTGGAGAACCAGATAAGCGCCGGCCCCCAATATCGCGATCTGCAGTGTCGAACGAGTGGTGCGCGATACACCGCCATAAAACGAATTGATGCGAGCGAGCCCATCCGAGGCGTGTAGAGAGCCGGAAAAACGGGTGCCCCAGAATTCTATCGCGTTGGACACCATGCCAAGTGCGCGAACGGTTTCGAAGTTTCGGGCGAAAGCCTGCGCCGAATTCATCGAGGCGTTGAGACTCTCCGCCGCCTCCTTGCCAGGTCGCGAGCTCGCGACCTGGTTCAGCATGGCGATGGCGACCATGAGAACCGCCCCGACGACCGTCACGAGGAAGAGCAGCGGATGGATGAAATAGAGCAGGCCTACGAAGATCGGCCCGAAAGGAAGGTCGAAGAGAAAGAAAATCGTTCTCGAAGCGATGAAGCCTCGCACGGTGGCCAAGTCGCGCAAGGCTTGAACATCGCCGAGGCCAGCGCGAGGGCCACTCATTGCAGCGAGAAAAGACGATGTGCCCAAAGAGACATCCAGTCGCGCCGCGAGCCGGCTTGCGTATACACCCCGCACGACTTCGAGCACGCCGAAGAGCAAGAGCGTCGAAAGCGCAAGCAATGTTAGGTAGGTGAGCGTGTCCAAATTGGCGGCGGGCAAAACCCGATCATAGACCTGCAGCATGTAGAGAGGCAGAACTAGCACCAGGGTGTTCATCACCGCGGAGAACAGGCCCATTTCGACCACGCTCTTCGACAGCACCCTTCTATTCGTGTAACTGGGCATCCCCGAAATCGTCTCTTTTGGTTAAGCGATCATTTTAGACAATGTTTATATATCATGCCAAGCAGCCGCGCTATCGGTTGCGACCTTTTGACAGCCTAGCTTCACTTTCATCGGAAGTTATCCACCGGTCATCCAGTTTGGCTGGGACGCCAGGAAACACCAATCCAGGATGGCGCTAAGCGTCTGATTCTCGATCAGAGAATTGAACCGTCCAAACCTCGAAATTGCCTTAGTCAGCTAATCGCTTGCTGGCAGTGAAATGACGTCTGCGAACGAGGCGGCGTGAAACTCAAGTTGCTACATGCTTTCCAATAATAGCGGCGCCGCCGCAGCAAGCTGGCCGCCGATAATGGTGTCGCCGCCATCGGCCCGATCGGTTTGGAATTGGTGATGGCAGCGCCGACCGGAAAGGCCGGCGCATGCACATCCGCGGCGATCAATGCGGCCGACGTTTATGGCAACTGATCGGCGTCCGCCGCCCTTTCTGATCGGTGACCGTCGGAACCAGGCACGGCGGGGGGCGCGCCCGCCCCTCGCCATGCCATGGTCCGATCGCATGAACGATCAAACGACGAATACGTCGTGATAGGTCAGTGCCGCTCCGGGCTCCAGATGGGCGATTTCCACCTGCGGGGCCGATTTCGAGCCGTCGGGATCATAGGACAAGACGCCCGTGGCCCGGTTGTAGAGCAGGTGATCGTTGCTATGGGTGGGGTGTTCTCGCAACTCAAAATACGACGAGTTCACCTGCGTCGGGCTGGACGAGGAACCGGCGCCGAGTTGGGTGAAGACGGCGTTGTCGAGATAGAGCGCGTCATTTACCGCGTCGAAGTCGGTCAGCGTGTCGACATTGCCGGCGCCATAGGCGGTGTCAAACACAAAGGTGTCGTGGCCCGCGCCGCCGGTCAGCACGTCGTTGCCACCCTTGCCCCGCAATGTGTCGTTGCCAGCCAGGCCATCAAAGGTATCGGCCGCGGCAGTGCCGACAAATGTATCGTTCCCGGTCGTTCCGTGGGTCGGGTCCGTCGGCAGGGTCGGAGATGACGGTAGCGGGTCGGTCGGCACGGTCGGAGATGACGGCAGCGGGTCCGTCCCGTCATGGGCTGCATGCCAGGCCGCCTTGGCGTTGGCCCAGTAATCGCGGGCCGCTTGGCCTTGAAGGACCGTCCAGCCGGCGGGCGGCATTGGATAATCCGCCGGCAGTGGCGTGTCGGAGAGGTTGAGATAGTAATTGCCGTGCGACTCGACCGTCTTGTCCCAGGCCCGCTGCACCCGCTCCAAGCCGTTGTGGTCAACGTCGGTGATCGCCACCACGCAGTCGATGAAGCGCAAGCTAGGAACGATATCGTCAGCGCCTGTGCCCTTGTCCAGTTTGAACGGCGAACCGTGCGTCATCTCGCCTTTGCGAAGATACTCTCCCATGCCTAGAAGCATGCCATCCATGGTGACCGTGTTGTCAGACCCATCCACGTCACCGTCGCCAAGGCTCACTCCGGAAAACACGTGGTCGAACAGCGAATCCCGGATGGTGCCGCCGATGACGTCATCGTCCTCGACCGCGTCGTCTCGTGAGTAGCCGACATAGGTATCCTCGATGAGGAAGGTGCCAGTGCCGCCGACACGGATGCCATCCCAGGGCTTGGTGATCGTCCAGTCGTCGATGACAAAGTTGTGGGCTGAATTCACGCGGACTGCGGCGGAGTTGACGTAAACGTCCTCCCAGGCGCCGGTTTGGGAGACCGTGCCGTTGATCGTGCCGCCCGACGCCACGAGGTTGTCGCCGGGGTTGACGACCGCAAAGGGATAGAGGTTGGTGGAGCTTCCCTGATTGGCGACAATCCACGAGGCTTCGCTGGCATCGATAGTGGTGTCGGCGGGGAGACCGGATGCTTTATATTGGCGGTAGCCGTAGTCACCGCTCAAGACAATGGTATTCGTATCGGCCATTCTTGGCGACCTTTCACACCCCCACCCTTTCTGCCCAACATGCCTGAAGCCCGAATGGCTCGCGGCCAAAAGAGCCCAGGTTAGCGGTATGGAGCAAATCACAAAATTTAAAAAAAGTGTCTCAAAATGTAACAATATATCTCTCGCGGGAATTGGGTGGCGCGGCGATTTCAGCGCGGATTCTCTTCAGTGGTCTCAACGCGGCTTTCGACCCCTTGCCACCTCCGAAACCCACCGGCCTCGCAGGAGCAGTCCATGAGCGGAGACGGTGCGCACGGGTTCCATCGTTGCAAATCATCGAAATCCGGACGATTGGCGAGACGATCAAATTCGTCCGTGAGTTATGGGGCAAGAACGCACGCCGGGATGTCGAGCGCCCGGCAATGAACTGACCGATATTTGCGTCAGCTCGACATCACGCTCTCTCAATATGAAGTGGAAGTCCGTGCTCTGGTCGCGGCGAGCTGTGGGGCAGGTCCCTCGACAATATCGGCCCGACCTCCTATATGCTTCGCGCAAAAGCACGGAGAAAGGGTGTGTCCCGAGAGCGTGACGTGCTTATGTGGCGCGAAGCCGGGAAACTTGCGTTATCTGGCGACTATGAAGGATGGCTTGCCATCGAATGGGAGCTTCGTAGCAGAGGATTCTCACGCGCCAAGCTGTTGTTCGATAACGACCGGGTCCGAAAAAAATTGGATGAGATCTGCAAGAGGGCACAGGAGCAACGCGCCGACCCCAAACAGACCTAAAGACCAGAAACGCCCCGCCTTTCCAGAACCCAGCCAACCTTTCTCTCTTTCCGATGAGTTGCATTTCTCCACGCCAGGTTTCTCGCCAGGCAGGCGAAAGCGCCGGCCTAAACCTTTTCCGCCGACGGACGTTGTTTGTTCCAGACGGACCGAGCGACCGGCAGCGGAGAGGATCACCCGATGTATTTCATGGCACTGGCCACCGACTACGACGGCACGCTGGCGCATGACGGACTGGTCACCGCCAGCACGCTGTCGGCGCTGAAGAAGCTGAAGAAGTCCGGCCGCAAGCTCATCCTGGTCACCGGCCGCGAACTGCCCGATCTCAAAGAGGTGTTTCCGGAGGTCGGGCTATTCGACAAGGTGGTGGCCGAAAACGGCGCGCTGATCTACACGCCGGCGAGCGAAGAAGAGCAAACAATCTCGCCCTCGCCTTCCGCCGATTTCGTCGACAGACTGAAGAAGCGCGGCGTCAAGCCGCTCTCGGTCGGCCGCTCGATCGTTGCCACCTGGGAGCCGCACCAGGCCACCGTGCTCGACGTCATCAAGGAGCTCGGCCTTGAGCTGGAGATCATCTTCAACAAGGGCGCGGTGATGATCCTGCCCTCAGGCATCAACAAGGCCACCGGACTGGCGGCTGCGCTCAAGGACCTCAGATTGTCGCCGCATAATGTGGTGGGCATCGGCGATGCCGAGAACGACCACGCCTTCCTCAGGGCTTCGGGTTGCAGCATCGCCGTCGCCAACGCATTGCCCGCCGTGAAGGAAACCGCCGACCTCGTCACGAGGGAGGCGCGCGGCAAGGGTGTCGAAGAACTGATCGGCAAGCTGATAAAGCAGGATCATCTGATAGCTCGCAAGCGCTTGCGCGGCGTCCTGCTGGGAACTGCCAACGGCAAGAAGGTCTATCTGTCGCCCGTCGAGACCGTTCTGATCGCCGGAAGCTCCGGTATCGGCAAGTCGACATTGGCCACAGCGCTCACCGAGCGGCTTGCCGAACAGGGATTGCAGTTCTGCATTTTCGATCCCGAGGGCGACTATGACGGACTGGAGGGCGCCGTTCCGTTGGGTGATGGCTCGACTACGCCCAGCAAGGAACAATTGCTGGAGCTGATCGAAAAGCCTGGCACCAATATCGTGGTCAACGGGCTGGCGCTGAAAGTCGACGAGCGGCCCGACTTCTTTGCCGAATTGCTGCCCGGCCTCGGCAGCGTCCGCTACCGCACGGCAAGGCCGCATTGGCTGATCATCGACGAGGCGCATCACCTTCTGCCCAGGCGCCGCGAGGACACGCGCGCGGTGCTGTCGCTCGAGCTGCCGGGCACGGTGCTGATCACCGTGCATCCGGAAGCGATTTCGACCGGGGTCCTGCGCCTGGTGACGGCGGTCATCGCGCTCGGTCCGAAGGCGAAGAGCGTGATCAAGACCTTCTGCAAGGAGGCCGGGCTGGAGGCGCCCAAGAGCATTCCTTCGCCGAAGGGTGACCGGGTTCTGCTGTGGCGGCCGCAGGACGGCAAGAAGCCGTTCACGGTCAAGGCGATCGAACCCCAGCAATCGCTGAAGCGGCACAGCCGCAAATATGCCGAAGGCGAGCTCGACGAGGCCGGCAGTTTCTATTTCACGGGGCCGGAAAAGGCGATGAACCTCAGAGCCCACAACCTGATTATTTTCGCCCAAATGGCGGAAGGCATCGACGACAAGACCTGGGAATATCACCTGCGCGCCGGCGACTATTCCAAATGGTTCCGCCAACAGATCAGGGACAAGGAACTCGCCCGCGAGACGGCAGAGGCCGAGAAGGACAAGCGTCTATCGCCCGAGGACAGCCGCAAGCGCGTGCTGGAGGCGGTGCGCCGGCGTTACACGGCGCCAGCCACGGCACCGGAGAGGTAACTCAGTCGGTTCCGGACGCCAAGCCGCCCTCAACTCGCCTCGCGCATCGCCTCAGCCGCCTGCAGGTCGACCGAGACCAGCTGGCTGACGCCCTGCTCGGCCATGGTGACGCCGAACAGCCGGTCCATGCGCGCCATGGTGATCGGGTTGTGGGTGATGATGACGAAGCGCGTCTCGGTGGTCTTCGACATCTCGTCCATCAGATTGCAGAAGCGCTCGACATTGTGGTCGTCGAGCGGGGCGTCGACCTCGTCGAGCACGCAGATCGGCGCCGGATTGGTTAGGAAGACGGCAAAAATCAGCGACATGGCGGTGAGCGCCTGCTCGCCGCCGGAGAGCAGCGTCATGGTCTGCGGCTTCTTGCCCGGCGGGCGAGCGAGGATTTCGAGGCCGGCTTCCAGCGGATCTTCGGACTCGATCAGCTGCAATTCGGCCGTGCCGCCGCCGAAGAGATGCGAGAACAGGCGCTGGAAGTGGCCGTTGACCACCTCGAAGGCCGACAGCAGGCGTTCGCGGCCCTCGCGGTTGAGGTTCTGGATCGCCTGGCGCAGTTTTCTGATCGCCTCGATGATGTCCTCGCGCTCGGAAACGATGATCTCCAGGCGGTCTGACAGCTCCCGCTGTTCTTCCTCGGCGCGCAGATTGACGGCCCCGAGCCGCTCGCGCTCGATCTTCAGCCGGTCGAGCTGGCGCTCGACCTCGGCCATGTCCGGCATCGGGTCGTCGGTCTCTAGGCCGGTATGCTTGATGACGAGATGCGGCGGCGTGTTCAGCGCCTCCTGGATGCGCGCCTCGACCTCGGCGCGGCGTTCGTCGGCTGCGGTCAGACGCTCCTCGGCGCGGACGCGGGTCTCGCGCGCTTCGGCAAGCGACTGGATCGCCGCGGTCGCCGCCTTGTCGAGCTCGGCCTGCTTGGTCTCCGCTTCCTGCAGGCGATCGCCGGCGGCCTGGCGCAGCGCCTCGGCCTCGGAAAGCTGACTCAACAGCGCACGGCGCTTGGCGTCGATCTCGTCGGGCGCGTCGGCCAGCCGCTCGCGCTCAGCTTCGGCCTCAGCCTTGCGCTCGCCAAGCGCGGCGATCTGCGTCGAGGCGTTTTCGGCCCGCTCCAGCCAGTTCTTGCGCTCGGTGCCGATCGCGTCGAGCCGGCGCATGCGCGCTTCGGCCTCGCGCCGTAGGCCGTCATGCACGGCGCGTGTATCGGCAAGCGTGGCGCGGTCGCGAGCTACACTGGCGGAGGCCTGCTCGAGCTGGAGTTGCAGGTCGCCGAGATCGGGCGCGTCCCTGAGCATCTCCTCGGCTTCGAGGAAAGCGGCTTGCGTCTCTTCATGGCTGTCGACGATGCGCGCGCGGGCGTCATCCAAGGCAGCACGGCGGCTCGCCAGCTCGCCGCCGGCCTTCTCGGCCTCGGCCAGCGCGTTACGGGCGGCGTCCAGTGCGTGCTGGGCATCGCGGCCGGCCTGACGCGCGTTGCGCTCGGCCTCGCTCGCCTGGCGCATCGCCTGCTCGGCGCGCGCCAGCGCCTCCTCGGCCTCGCGCACGACGCGGGTCGCCTGCACGGCCTCGGCATCGAGCTCCGCCAGGCGGTTCTTCTGCGCCAACCGCTGCGCCGCAGCGGTCGGCGCATCGGCGCTGGCCGTCAAGCCGTCCCAGCGCCAGAGCGCGCCGTCGCGGCTGACCAGCCGCTGGCCGGGCGCGAGCTGCGCTTGAAGGCGACGGCCATCGGCGGCGTCGACGATGCCGATCTGCGCCAGGCGGCGGGCAAGCTGTGCCGGCGCGCGGACCACACTCGCCAGGCTCCTCACGCCTTCGGGCAGTGCCGCGTCACCCGGTTGAACCGCGCTCTCGCCCCAATGCACCGGGGCGCCGCGGTCGAGCGGCACGTCGAGGTCCTCGCCGAGCGCGGCGCCAAGTGCCGTCTCGTAGCCGCGCTCGACGCTGATCTGCTCCAGCACCGAAGGAAAGAGATCGCCGCTCGCAGCGTTGAGTATCTTGGCCAGCGTGCGCGCTTCCGTCTCGATGCGCTGCAATTCGGCCTTGGCATCCTGCAGAGGCGGACGGGCAGCACTTTCGGCGGCGCGCGCTTCGGCGACCGCCTGCTCGGCGGCGATGGCGCCTAGCTCGCTCTCTTCCAGCCGGGCAAGCGCGTCCTCGACCAGCAGCCGCTTCTCGGCGGGATCGGGCAGGCCGGAAATGCGCGCCACAATATCGGAGAGCTCGCGATCGACCTCGGCAAGCTGGCGAGCGAAGCGGTCGCGGCGCTCGGCGGTCTCACGCAAAGTGCGCTCGATCTGGTGGCGCGAGGCGGCCGCCTCGGCGCGTTCGGCCGTCAGCGCGGCAAGCCTGGCTTCGCTCTGCGAGAGCGTCGCGCCGGCCTGCTCGAAGGCGGCGCGGGTGGTGGCTTCGCGCTCGGCAGCACCTGCATTGTCCGAATTGAGCTCGGCTTCCTCGGCGCGGAGACGCTCGAGAATGTCGGCATTGTCGCGCACCATCCGCTCCTCGCGGGCGATGTCTGCATCGAGCTGTTGCAGGCGCCGCTCCAGCTCCGCCTGGCGCGAGCGGATGCGGCCGGCCTCTTCTTCGATCTGCGTCTTGGCGATCGACAGGCGCTGAAAGGCCGCCGCCGCGGCCGCTTCCGCGTCGCGCAGGTCAGGCAGGCGGTGGGCGGCGATGCCCTGCTCCCTCGCAGCGGCCACCTGGGCTGCGGCGCGGTCACCGACCAGCGTGGTGGCAACGGCAAGCGCCGAACGCGCTTCGCTTTCCTGGGTTTTGGCCAGCGTCCAGCGCAGATGCAGAAGCGTCGCCTCGGCCTTGCGGATGTCGGCCGACAGGTTCTTGAAGCGCGAGGCCTGGCGCGCCTGGCGCTTCAGGCTGTCGATCTGGCTTTCCAACTCGCCGACGACATCGTCCAGCCGTTCGAGGTTTTGTTCGGCCGCCTTCAGCCGAAGCTCCGCCTCGTGCCGGCGCGTGTGCAGGCCGGAGATACCGGCGGCTTCTTCGAGCAGCGCCCGGCGCGCCTGGGGCTTGGCCTGGATCAGCTCGCCGATGCGGCCCTGGCCAACCATGGAGGGCGAGCGGGCGCCGGTCGACTGGTCGGCGAAGAGCAGTTGCACGTCCTTGGCACGCGCTTCCTTGCCGTTGATGCGGTAGAGCGAGCCCGCCTCGCGCTCGATGCGGCGCGACACCTGCAATTCATCGGCGTCGTTGAAGGCGGCGGGTGCCGTGCGGTCCGAATTGTCGAGGAAGAGCGTGACTTCGGCGGTGTTGCGCGCCGGCCGCGCACCGGAGCCGGAAAAGATCACGTCGTCCATGCCGGACGCGCGCATATTCTTGTAGGAGCTTTCGCCCATCACCCAGCGCAGCGCCTCGACAAGGTTGGACTTGCCGCAGCCGTTCGGCCCGACAATGCCGGTCAGCCCGCGTTCGATGACGAACTCGCCGGGCTCGACGAAGGACTTGAAACCGAGGAGGCGAAGGCGCGAAAACTTCATTCGCGCCGCTCCGCAAAGACCAATATGCCGAAGCCAAGCAGCTTCAGCGCGGCCTGGACGTCAGAGCAGAGGGTCGATGATGGCCGACATTTCCTCAATCGACATCGCCCCTTTGTAGGTCTTTCCGTAGATGAAGAAAGTCGGCGTCGAGTCGACCTTGAACTCGTCCGCTCCGCGTTTCTGGACTGCTCTCACATCGTCCAGAAGCTTCTGGTCCGTCAAGCAGGCCTCAAATGACTCCTGTGTAAAACCGGCGAGCTTGGAAATCTGCAGCAGCGCTTCCTTGGTGTTGCTGACGCCGACCCAGCTCGGCTGCTGCTTGAACAACACGTCCACCATGGCGAAATAGTTGTCCTTGGCGCAGCGCGCCAGCATGAAGCCGGCCTCGGCGCTCGGGTCGAAGGGGAATTCGCGCAGGATATAGCGCACCTTGCCCGTGTCGATGTATTTCGACTTCAGCTCAGGGAAGGTTGTGTCGTTGAAATGCGCGCAATGCGGGCAGGTCATCGAGGCATATTCGACGATGGTGACCTTGGCGTCGTCCTTGCCGAGCTGCTTGTCGGGCAAAGCGCCGGGCTTGAGCAGTTCCGCCATGTCGACGGTGCCCTGCGCTTCCGGCACCTGAGCGGCCGCGGGCGTGGCAGGCTTGGCTGGCGTCGACGGATTGGCGGGCTTCACATCGGCCGCCTTTGCCTCTTCACCCGAGTCGCTGCACGCGGCAAGCAGCGCCACTGCCGGAACGGCGGCCAGCGTGGTCAGAAGGTTTCTGCGAGACAAAGAGCGGTTCATGCGAATCACCTGATATCGGTTGGATTTTGCAATGCAAGGGCTAGAAAAGGCGAGAGTTGGCGCGAATTAAGGCATCGGCATCCCCAATCCAATCGCCAAATTTTTCGGGCGCGATCACGAATATGCGATATTGACGACAATTTTGCAGCGCGCTCCACGACTTTTCCCGAAACCGCCGGAACTTTCGGGAGACATGCTCAGGGCTTTTTTTGTCCGAGGATGGTCGCGCCGAGCCGCTCGAGCGAAGCGCGCAAGCCATCATCCTCGATCTTGCCGACCGTTCGCGCCAGCTTCGATTTCTCGGCCTCGCTGAGCGGCCTCGGTTGTGGTTTCGGCCGCGCTTTCGCCGAAAGGACCGGCTTCTGCAGGATCTTGATGCGGCCTATGGCGTTGAAACCCAGGAAGGCGTTGACGCGGTTGATGACCTCGCCCGCCTCATGCTGAAGATGCAGCGCCGCCATGCCTTCGCAGGCAATGATCAGCACCGCCGGCTCGAACGGATCGTCCTCATGCAGGCGGCGCGGCCACTGGATCTTTTCCGGGCGCGAGTGGCTGGCCAGGCGCGGCCCGGCGATCTCTTCCCAGGACTGCACCAGTCCGATCGAGATGCCGGCGCGCTTCTTCAGGACAGGATCGAGGATCTCGGTCGCGAGATCGCTCACCGGAACGGGATTGCCGAAGGGCCTTTTCCCTGCCATGTGCGTTCTCCGATCCTAACTCACCCGATCAATGGCACCGCAAGACCAGACCCGCAAGGCCGCAGCCGAGAAGTGCGTATCCGGAGATAGCAGCATCGCCGTCCGCCTGCTTGCCTGGTACGACGCGCATCACCGCAACCTGCCCTGGCGCGTGACGCCGAGTGCGTTCTCGCGTGGGACAAAACCCGACCCTTATCGCGTCTGGCTCTCCGAGGTCATGCTGCAGCAGACCACGGTCGAGGCGGTGAAAGCCTATTTCCGGACGTTTGTCGAGAAATGGCCGACCGTCGAGGCGCTGGCGGCAGCGCCGGCCGAGGACGTCATGAAGGCCTGGGCCGGGCTCGGTTATTACTCGAGGGCACGCAATCTCAAAGCCTGCGCCGATCTCGTGGCGCAGCGGGGCGGCCGCTTTCCCGACACCGAGGCGGGATTGAAGGAATTGCCGGGCATCGGCGCCTACACGGCGGCCGCCATCGCGGCGATCGCCTTCGACCGGCCTGCCGCCGTCGTCGACGGCAACGTCGAGCGTGTCATCTCGCGGCTCTATTCGGTGGAGACGCCGCTCAGCGAGGCCAAGCCGGAAATCCGAGCGCTGGTCGAGAAGCTCGTGCCACGTGCAAGGCCCGGCGATTTCGCCCAGGCGATGATGGATCTCGGCGCAACGATCTGCACGCCGCGGCGGCCGCGCTGCATGCTGTGCCCGCTGCGCGAGGATTGCAGCGCGATCCTGTCAGGCGATCGGGAGCGCTTTCCAGTCCGCCTGCCCAAGGGCGACAAGCCGCTCAGGCGCGGTGCTGCCTTTGTCGCTCAACGCGATGACGGCGCCATCCTGCTGCGCAAACGGCCGGACAAGGGGCTGCTCGGCGGCATGACCGAGGTGCCGACCACGGCGTGGACGGCGCGGGCCGACGGCGCTACGACGGCGGACGCAGCGCCCATTTCGGCCGACTGGCGGCGCGCCGGGCGGATCGGCCATGTCTTCACCCATTTCGCGCTCGAACTCGACGTCTTCCATGCCCACATCAGGGGTGATGCGCCCAACGGGCATTTCTGGTCGCTAGCCCACGAAATTCCCGGGGAAGCGCTGCCCACCGTCATGAAAAAGGTAATCGAGGCAGCGATACCGGGCGCAACCAAAAAGCAAGCCCCGCTGCGCCCGCGTTGAAAGGACCGCAATGACTGACATCCGCCACATCGTGTTCGATATCGGCAAGGTGCTGATCCACTACGATCCGGACCTTCCGTTCAGCCGGCTGATCCCGGATGCCGAGGAGCGGAAATGGTTCTTCGACAATGTCTGCACCAGCGCTTGGAACATCGAGCAGGATCGCGGCCGCACCTGGCAAGACGCCGAGGCGCTGCTGATCGCCGAACACCCCGATCACGCCGAGAACATCCGCAACTTCCGCCGCTGCTGGCACGAGATGGTGCCGCATGCCTATGACGACAGCGTCGCCATCATGGTCGGCCTTATCGACAGGGGCCGCGATGTGACCATGCTGACCAATTTCGCCGCCGACACGTTCGCCGAAGCCCGCCGGCGCTTCGACTTTCTCAATCGGCCGCGCGGCGTCACGGTCTCGGGCGAGATCGGCCTGATCAAGCCGGACCAGGCCATCTACGACCGTCACGTCGCATCCTTCGACCTGGAGCCGGCCGCCACACTCTTCATCGACGACAGCCAGAAGAATGTCGACGGCGCCAAGGCCGCCGGCTGGCAGGCGGTGCTGTTCACCGATGCCAAGGCGCTTCAAGCGGATCTTGAACGGCTCGGGATTGCGGCCTGAACTGAATCACTTGCGGCAATCGGTTGAGCTTTCGATTCAAGCGGATCAGCCGCCTGCCCGCTCCATTCCGAGGCGGGCGATGCGGCGCAATTCGTCGATCGGGGTGAGGCCGCCGCTGCGCTCATAGTGCCAGAAGGTCCAGCCGTTGCAGGCGTCCAAACCCTGCACCTCGGCGCCGATCTTGTGGATCGAGCCGGCGCTGTCGCCGATGGCCAGCGTGCCGTCGGCGCGCACCTTGGCCGCCCAGCGCTTCTTGGCGTCGTAAAGTGTGGCGCCCGGCGCCACCAGGCCGGTGTCGATCAGGCTTATGAAGGCGACGCGCGGCTCGGCGCGCTTGCCGGACAGCACGGTGAGGTCGGCCTCATCCAGCGGGCGCACGGCGGCGATGCGCTCATTGGCGGCATCGATGTAGGATTGCTCGCGCTCGATGCCGACGAAGTGACGGCCGAGGCGCTTGGCGACCGCACCCGTGGTGCCCGAGCCGAAGAAGGGATCGAGCACGACATCGCCCGGCTTGGTCGAGGCCATCATGATGCGGGCCAGCAGCGCTTCCGGCTTCTGCGTGGGATGCAGCTTGTTGCCGTTCTCGTCTTTCAGGCGCTCGGCGCCGGTGCAGATCGGGAACAGCCAGTCCGAGCGCATCTGCAAATCGTCATTCGAGGCCTTCAGCGCTTCGTAGTTGAAGGTGTAGCCCTTGGACTTCTGGTCGCGCGAGGCCCAGATCATCGTCTCATGGGCGTTCTGGAAGCGGCGGCCGCGGAAATTCGGCATCGGGTTGGTCTTGCGCCAGACGACGTCGTTCAGGATCCAGAAGCCGAGATCCTGCATCCTGGCACCGACGCGGAAGATGTTGTGGTAGGAGCCAATCACCCAGATCGTGCCATTGGGCTTCAGCACGCGTCGCGCGGCAAGCAGCCAGGCGCGGGTGAAGGCGTCATAGGCCTCAAAACTCTCGAACCGGTCCCAGTCGTCGTCGACGGCGTCCACCTTGGACTGGTCGGGCCGATGCAGGTCGCCGTCGAGTTGCAGGTTGTAAGGCGGATCGGCGAAGATAACGTCGATCGACTTTTCGGGCAGCCTGTCGAGGGCGGCGACGCAGTCGCCTTTGAGGATCGTGTCCAGCCATTCGGACTGCTGGGGAGCGTGGGAAAGCTCGTCGAGAAGACGCACGGCAGACATCAAAACACCCAAAGCACGCGTTACGATTTACTGGCCGTTATGGTTACCGATCAGCGTAAACATTCGGTGAAGGTCGGGCGAGAGCCTGCGCCACTGATTTGCGAACATCGGCCCATTGGTGTATGCCGCGCCGCTTGGGCCAGTCAGGCCATTTTCCTCCCAGCTTCGGATTGCCATGCCCCAGCCAGACCTTGTCATCTTTGATTGCGACGGCGTGCTCGTCGATTCCGAAATCATCGCCGCGCGCGTCGAGGCCGAGCTTCTGACATCCGCCGGATACGAGATTTCGCCGGAGGAGCTTGCCGAGACCTATGCCGGACTGACCTTCAAGGACATCCTGATGCGGGTCGAGGAGAAATCTCACCTTCCTTTTCAGGCCTCGCTGATCGACCGCGCCGAGGAACTCGTCGATCGCAAGCTGCGCAGCGACGTGCGCATCATTGACGGCGCACGCGAGGCGGTGGCGGCGGTCACCGCGCCGCGCGCCGTCTGCTCCAATTCACGCACCGAGCGGATCGAGTTCATGCTTGAAAAGGTGCGCCTGCTGCCCTTCTTCGCCGGCCGCATCTTTTCGGGGCTCGACATCCCCGGCAAGAAGACCAAGCCGGCACCGGACGTGTTCCTCTATGCCGCCGAACAGCTCGGCGCCAACCCGAAGAACACTTTCGTCATCGAGGATTCGGTGCACGGCGTCACCGGCGCCAGGACGGCGGGCATGCGCGTCATCGGCTTCACCGGCGCGGGGCACAGCTATCCCGGCCATGCCGACTCGCTGACCGAAGCGGGCGCCGAAACCGTCATCCGCCGTTTGGCGGAACTCGGCAGCACGATTGCGGCATTGTCGGAGTGGTCGGAGGACGCTTAACCGCGGAAGCGCGATTGGCGGCGAACCAGATCAGTTTGTCGCCGCCGCGGCGACGCGCTTCTTCCTCTTGGCCTTGGACTTGTCCGTCGCTGCCGGCGCGTTCTCGTCATAGCCGGCATAGGCTTGGTAGTCGCGGGCGGTCGGCTCCGGCACTACGACGTTGGTGTCGGTGAAGACGAACTGCGTCGCGGCAGACGGATCGGTGACCTGCACCTGATACTGATGAAGCTGCGAATAGAGCACGTCAGGCCCATGTTGGACCGCGATGCGGATCGGCATCGTCACGGTACCGGGCGTGAACAGCGGTCCCGGCACGACCTTGCCGGCCACCGCGATCTTCATCGTCAGCTGGCCGTTTTCGTGAGTGCAGTCGCGCGTCACGTCGGTGATCGAGGCCTGGTAAATGATCTTGGCGGGATCGCGATTGGGGTCGACGGGTTGACCGTTCGGTCCGGTC
>NZ_RZST01000099.1:0-17118 GCF_003997575.1 Mesorhizobium sp. M1A.F.Ca.IN.022.07.1.1 | reverse complement strand
GACGCGCGCCAGGTGGCGGCCGATGAAGGCGGGATCGAGCTTGCGCATGGTGAGGCTGGCGATGCCGACATGGCGCCACAGCACTTCGCCATCGCGGCAGAGCACGGCGGCGCTGTTCAGCTGATGGGTCTTGCCCGACAAGGCCAGGAGATGCCTCCGCGCCCCTTCCATATCGGCCGGCTTGTGGAAGATTTCGTCGCCAAGCGACAGCGTCTGGTCGCAACCGAGCACCAGCGCGCCCGGCCGGCGCTCGCTGACCTCGGTCGCCTTGGCTTCGGCAAGGATCGAAGCGACATCCTCGGGAGACACGCCGCTGTCCTGCAAGGGCGCCTCGAGCGCGCGCTCGTCGACGTCTGCCGGCACCGCCTCGATGTCGAGCCCGGCATTGATAAGCATTGCCTTGCGGAACGGGCTGCCCGAAGCGAGGACGATTTTGCGGGCCATACTGGTTCACCAACGGTTGCGATCCGTCCAGCGCCCATCACCCGTCTCGGCGCTATGCGCCGAGCCACCTTCTCTCAGGACGGAATGCTCACTTATATCGCCTGCCCTAGCGCGTCTTGCCCCTCAGAGCAACGATCGCCGCCGCGGTTTCCTCGATCGAGCGCCGGCTGACGTCGATCATCGGCCAGCCATGCCTGGTGCAGAGCTGACGCGCATAGGCGAGCTCCTCGGCGATGGCGGCGCGGTCGACATAGTCGGTCGGCACGTAGTTGTTGCTGTTGCCGAGGATGCGGTTCTGGCGGACATGCGAGATGCGCTCGGCCGTGGCGACGAGGCCGACGATCAGCGGCGTCCTGGCGTTAATCAGGCTGTCCGGCAGCGGTACGCCGAGCACGATCGGAATGTTGGCGGTCTTGATGCCGCGATTGGCGAGATAGATGCTCGTCGGCGTCTTGGAGGTGCGCGAGATGCCGATCAGCACGACATCGGCATCGTCCATGTTGGCCGGCAACTGGCCGTCGTCATGCTCCATGGTGAAGTTCAGCGCATCGATGCGGCGGAAATATTCGGCGTCGAGCACATGCTGGGCGCCGACGCGCCGGCCGGCCGGCGTGCCGAGATAGGACTGGAAGACGCTGAGCACGGGCTCCAGCACCGAAACGCAGGGCAGGCCCATTGCGGCGCAGCGCTCGTCGATGCTGCGCGCGAGCTTCTGGTCGACGACGGTGTAGAGAATGATGCCGGGCTCCTCCTCGATATCCTCGAACACCTTGGCGACCTGCTTTTCCGTGCGGATCAGCGGATAGATGTGCTCGATGGCGCGCGCATCCTTATATTGGGCGGAGGCGGCGCGGCCTGCCGCCAGCAGCGTCTCGCCGGTGGCGTCGGAAATCAGGTGCAGATGGAAGAAGCTCTGGGGTTTGTTCACAAGAGTTGGTTCCAGGCTGTGGGCGGATGTGGACAAGGTTGGACAGAAAGGTCGTGACGTCGAAGGCGACTGTATCAGATGCCACCTTGTCCACAATTCGCCCCGCTGTAGGCTTTGTCGGGGCGCTGGGGACAAAACCGGGGATCAACTTTTCTTGGCCGATATCGTCCACAGCTCGGGGCCCGGAGCAGAAGAGCCAAGCCGCTGACTCGAAAGCTCGAATCCGGTTCGTCCCCAGATCCCTCCAAATTGAGAAAGCGGCTGCGCGACAATATGCTGACTGGCCTTTTCGAGCGGCAGGCGGGACAGGTCGCAACCACCACAACCAACAGACTCTTAGAATCAGAAGACTCTTTTAAAATAGATATTTGATTTAAGAGACCTGGAGAGGGCGAGCACTGGATGGCTGGGAAACGGATCGTGCTGGACGTCCTCAAGGGCGAGACGGTTTCACCGCCGCCGCTCTGGATGATGCGTCAGGCAGGGCGTTATCTGCCGGAGTATCGCGAGACCCGGAAGCGGGCCGGTTCTTTCCTCGATCTCTGCTATGACCCGGATCTTGCCGTCGAGGTGACGCTGCAGCCGATCGAGCGCTTCGGCTTCGATGCTTCGATCCTGTTCTCCGACATCCTGGTTGTGCCCGATGCGCTGGGACGGGATGTCCGCTTCGAAGAGGGATACGGGCCGATCCTCAAGCCGATTGCGGCAGCCGAAATCGAGGGCCTGGACGGCGAAACGTTTCACGTGAATCTCGAACCGGTCTACGAAACCGTCCGCCGTCTGCGTGCGAAGCTTCCGGTGGAAACGACCTTGATCGGCTTCTGCGGCGCGCCCTGGACGGTGGCGACCTATATGATTGCCGGCCACGGCACACCGGACCAGGGACCGGCCAGGCTTTTCGCCTATCGCGAGCCGGAGGCCCTTGCGCGGCTCCTGAAGATACTGGCCGACCATTCGGCCGCTTATCTCATCCGCCAGATCGAGGCCGGCGCCGATGTGGTGCAGATTTTCGACTCCTGGTCGGGTGTTCTCGATGAAGCGTCCTTTGAGGCGTTTTGCATCGAGCCCGTTGCCGAGATTGTCCGGCAAGTGAAGGCCGCGCATCCGGATGTTCCGGTGATCGGGTTTCCCAAGGGCGCCGGCGAGCGCTATCGCGATTACAGGAAGAAGACCGGGATCACCGGGCTCGGGCTCGACTGGACCGTGCCGCTGTCGATGGCAAAGGAATTGCAAAGCGAAGGCGCGGTGCAGGGCAATCTCGATCCGCTTCGCCTGGTTGCCGGCGGCAGGGCGCTGGCCGACGGCGTCGACGCCATCCTTCGCACGCTGGGCAACGGGCCGCTGATCTTCAATCTCGGCCACGGCATCACGCCGGAAACGCCTGTGGCACATGTCGAGGCCATGGTGAAAATGGTGCGGAGCCATCGATGACAGAGACGACCAACGAGAATAGCGCCGGCCAGGCGATGAAGCGCATGTTGATCGGCATCGTTCTGCTGGTCGTCCTGACCGCCCTGCTCTTCCTTGTGGCGCCGGACAGCTTCTATCCCTGGGCGAAGGCAATCCATGTGATTGCCGTCATCGCCTGGATGGCCGGGATGCTCTATCTGCCTCGGCTTTTCGTCTATCATGTCGACGCCGAGAAAGGCTCCGTGCAGTCCGAGACCTTCAAGGTTATGGAGCGCCGGCTGCTGCGCGCCATCATCAACCCGGCGATGACCGTGACCTGGGTGTTCGGGCTTTGGCTCGCCTGGAAGGGCTTCGGTTTCCAGGGCGGCTGGCTGCACGCCAAGATCCTCGCCGTGCTGCTGCTTTCGGGTCTGCACGGCTATCTCGCCGGCGCGGTGAGAAAATTTGCCGAGGACAAGAACGAAAAGCCGGCGAGGCACTGGCGGATCGTCAATGAACTCCCCACATTGCTGATGATCGTCATCGTCATCCTGGTCATCGTGAAGCCGTTCTGAGGCTTCCCCATACCCGGCAAAAGGCGGCTTGCTCTTTCAGGCGACCGACGATAAAAGACGGGTCTTCCTTCCCGTCATGCGCCGTCCCTTTCTCGCTTTCGGCCGCGCCCGGCATTTGTCGCATCCAGCCGATTTTTTCTCCCCAAAGCCTACCCAGAGTCCATCTAATGCAAGAAATGAAACTCGCAGAGTTCAAGAACAAGAAGCCGCCGGAGCTGATCGCTTACGCCGAATCGCTCGAGGTGGAGAACGCCAGCGTCATGCGCAAGCAGGAGCTGATGTTCGCGATCCTGAAGAAGCTCGCCATCCAGGACGTCGAGATCATCGGCGAAGGCGTGGTCGAGGTACTGCAGGACGGTTTCGGCTTCCTGCGCTCGGCCAACGCCAATTACCTGCCAGGTCCCGACGATATCTATATTTCACCGTCGCAGATCAGGCGCTTTTCGCTGAAGACCGGCGACACGGTCGAAGGGCCGATCCGCAGCCCGAAGGAAGGCGAGCGTTATTTCGCGCTGCTCAAGGTCAACACCATCAATTTCGATGATCCGGAGAAGATCCGGCACAAGATCCACTTCGACAACCTGACGCCGCTCTACCCGACCTCGCGGCTGAAGATGGAGGTCGACAATCCCCCGACCAAGGACATCTCGCCGCGTGTGATCGACCTGGTGGCGCCGATCGGCAAGGGCCAGCGCGCGCTGATCAACGCTCAGCCGCGCACCGGTAAGACGGTGCTGTTGCAGAACATCGCGCACTCGATCACCGCCAATCATCCGGAATGCTACCTGATCGTTCTTCTGATCGACGAGCGTCCGGAGGAAGTCACCGACATGCAGCGCTCGGTCAAGGGCGAAGTCATTTCCTCGACCTTCGACGAACCGGCAGCGCGCCATGTGCAGGTCGCCGAAATGGTGATCGAGAAGGCCAAGCGCCTGGTCGAGCATGGGCGCGATGTCGTCATCCTGCTCGATTCGATCACCCGCCTCGGCCGCGCCTACAACACCGTGGTGCCGTCATCCGGCAAGGTGTTGACCGGCGGTGTCGACGCCAACGCGCTGCAGCGTCCGAAGCGCTTCTTCGGCGCCGCCCGCAACATTGAGGAAGGCGGGTCGCTGACCATCATCGCCACCGCGCTGATCGACACCGGCAGCCGCATGGACGAAGTCATTTTCGAAGAGTTCAAGGGCACCGGTAACTGTGAAATCCAGCTCGACCGCAAGGTGGCCGACAAACGCATCTACCCGGCGATCGACATCCTCAAGTCCGGGACCCGCAAGGAGGACCTTCTGGTGCCGCGTTCGGATCTGCAGAAGATCTTCGTGCTGCGCCGGATCCTTGCGCCGATGGGAACGACCGATGCGATCGAATTCCTCATCGACAAGCTCAAGCAGACCAAGACCAACGCGGATTTTTTCGATTCGATGAATACCTGATCGGGCGCCGAGGGACTGGTCCTTTCTTCGGCATACAAGGCGGAGCAAGGAGCGAGGCGACGCTGCGCAGAACCCTAAGTCCATGCCGTTGTTTTTGAGCTTTGCGGCGGTGCAGAATTCCGCACCGCCGCATTCGTCGGAAGCGCCGCGACATAGATCCTGGGTCAAACCGAGGAGACGAAGCTGTTTATTCCCGCCGCAACAGCTTCTCCAACTCGCCCGCATCCGTAACCGCCGGCAGGCATGTCTGTCCGCTGCAGAACCAGGCTCCCGGCTTGTCCGTCGGCGGCAGCACGCCGCCCGGCAAAAGCGGTTGATTCGCTTCCGTACCGATGGGCAGTACGACATCGACCCGGCGTGGATCGGAACTTCGATTCGCCACCGGAACAAGGCTTGAGGAATCAAGCTTGTCTATGATGACGAGCTTCAGCGGTTCGAGCGCCAGCGCGCACGCGTTGATGATGCCGGCCTGGCCGTAGGCTTGCTGCGCGGCGCGACCCATGGCGTGTTCGGCTGTCGTCCATGCCTTTGCCCAAAGATCGTGATCGCCGGTAAGGGACGAGAGCCGGACCAGCGCCTCGACGATCTGGCCGGTGGCGGAGGGGATTGCCTCATCGACATCGCCGCGGATACGGATCGGCACATCGACGCTGTCGGACGCCGTCAGATAATAGCCGGTCTTTTCAGGATCCTGATGCCAGCGGTCGAGCCGATCGATGAACTGCCGGGCATGGTCCATATAGGCAGAACTGCCGGTTGCCTCGAACAGCGCGATCGCCGCGTTGGTCATGGCGGCATAGTCGCTCGACAGCGCCGGGAAAAGCTTCTTGTCGCCGAGCATCGAATGCGGCAGGCGGCCGTCCTTGCTGGCTTCGACGATGTGGGCGAAGGCCTTGACGGCGGCGTCCACCCAGTCGGCTCGCCCGAAGGAGCGGCCCGCTTCCGCGAGGGCCGCAATCATCAATCCGTTCCAATCGGTAAGCGCCTTGGCGTCGCGGCCGGGCCTGACGCGATTTTCTCTGGCAGCTAGCAATTTCGCCTTCAGCGCTGCGAGCTGAGCGTCATCGCTGATCCCCTGGCGCTGCTGTGCCTCGCTCTGGCGGATGATGGGCTTGCCTTCCCAGCCATGCGGAGCGGCGAGCTCGAAATATTGGAAGAAGCGAGGGGAATCAGCACCGAGTGCGGCTTCAACCTCTTCCCCGCTCCAGGTGTAGAACAACCCCTCCTCGCCTTCGCTGTCGGCATCGAGGCTGGCCGCAAAAGCGCCGCCCTCGACGCGCATTTCCCGCAGCAGCCAGGCCACGGTTTCCTCGATTCGCTTCCGAAACAACTCATTGCCTGTTGCCGCGAAGGCCCAATTGCACATGCGGATGAGCTGGGCGTTGTCGTAAAGCATCTTCTCGAAATGCGGGACCAGCCATTCGGCATCGGTCGAGTAACGGCTGAGACCGCCACCGACATGGTCGTAGATGCCGCCGGCGAGCATTTTTTCCAGGCTGATGAGCACGGCGTCGCGATGGGCGGTCTGGACGTCGCGCAGCCAGGACAGCCACAGACTGTGCATGAAGGGCGCGTTGGGGAATTTCGGCGCGCCGCGCAAGCCGCCGAGATCGCCGTCGACCATGCCCTCGATGCGGCCGGCGAGATCGGCAAGCGTGCCGCGGTCGAGCACCGCCTTTCCCTTCGCGCCGGCCAGCCGCTGCTCGACATGGGTGGTCAGCGCGTCGGCGCTTTGGCCAAGGCTCTCCTGCTTCTCGCGCCAGGCCTTGTCGACCGCCTCCAGCACCTGGACAAAGCCCGGCCGTCCATAGCGCGCCTCGCGCGGAAAATAGGTGCCGCCCCAGAAAGGCTTACCATCGGGGGTGAGGAACATGGTCAGCGGCCAGCCGCCCTGCTCGCCCATGGCATGGAGTGCCGCCATGTAGATCTGGTCGATATCCGGGCGCTCCTCGCGATCGACCTTGATATTGACGAAGAGGCGGTTCATGACGGCGGCGACGGCATCGTTCTCGAAGCTTTCATGGGCCATGACATGGCACCAGTGGCAGGCGGCATAGCCGATGGACAGCAGGATCGGCCGTCCGAGTTCCTTCGCCTCGGCAGGGGCGTCCGGCGACCAGCCCCGCCAATGCACGGGATTGTCGCTGTGCTGCTGCAGATAGGGGCTGGCCTCTTCGGCAAGCAGGTTTCGAGCGGGCAAGGTCACAATGAGCGGCTCGGCTTGGTTGATGAGCAGGCAATTCCGGGAAAGCTACGGCTGACGTCCGGAACGGCGCCTGAAAGAAGATACCTAGGGTGGTTCGGCAGGTCGGGCAAATGGCAACCTCGAAGGATTCTATCGTAGCGCTGTCGAGCGGTCGCCTGCCCGCCGGCATCGCCGTAATCCGCATCTCCGGTCCCAAGACTCGATTCGTGATCGAAACGATTGCCGGCGGCGGTATTAGGGATCGCTTTACCACGTTGCGCAAGCTGATGGCAGCGGACGGTTCGGTCATCGATCACGGGCTTGTCGTGTTCTTTCCTGGACCTAGCAGCTTCACCGGCGAGGACGTTGGGGAGTTCCATGTTCACGGCAGCCGCGCCGTTGCGGCAAAAATGCTGGAAACGCTCACCGGCTTTGCCGGCGTCAGACATGCCGAGCCTGGCGAATTCACGCGGCGCGCCTTTCTCAACGGCAAGCTCGATCTGGTCGAGACCGAAGCGCTGGCGGACCTCGTCAATGCCGAGACGGAGGCGCAGCGGCGCTTTGCCGTGCGTAACGCCGAGGGCGCGCAGAGCGAGCTCTATTCGGGGTGGCGCCGGCGGTTGATCCATGCCCGGGCAATGATCGAGGCGGAAATCGACTTCGCCGACGAGGAGGATGTGCCGGGTTCGGTCTCGAAGGCGGTCTGGACCGATGTGGCGGCGATGGCCGACGAGATCGAACGCCACATTCAGGGGTTCAAGGCGGCCGAGATCATTCGCGATGGCTTCGAGGTCGTCATCCTCGGCGCGCCGAATGCCGGCAAGTCCAGTCTGTTCAACGCCCTGGCCCAACGCGAGGCGGCAATCGTCACCGACGAGCCGGGCACCACGCGCGACCTGCTGGAGGTGGTGCTGGACCTCCACGGGATGAGAGTTCGGGTCGTCGATACGGCAGGCCTGCGCGAGGCCGCCGGCAAGGTGGAGACGATCGGCATCGAACGAGCGCGTGCCAAGGCCGGTGGCGCCGACCTGGTTTTGCTGCTGGAGGATATGGTCCATCCACAGCCCGTCGGCGCGGTTCCGACAGGTGTTCCGCTCCTGAGCATCGGGACCAAAACCGATCTCATGGGAGCGCGCAGAGGGGCCTATGATTTGGCCATCTCTTCCAAGGAAGGTACCGGAATTTCGGAACTGCTGGACGAGATTGCGGGTCGCGCCGCTGCCGCAGTCGGAGGGGCCGGTGAGATCTTGCCGTCGAGGCTCCGCCATGTCGAGCTGCTGAAGGAGGCGAAGGATTTTCTCTCGGCGGCGCTGTCGGGGCAAAGCCTGGAGCTGCGCGCGGAAGAGTTGCGGGTGGCCACGGACCGGCTTGGGCGTATTATCGGCGCCGTCGATGTCGAGGATATGCTCGACGTCATCTTTTCGCAGTTCTGCATCGGCAAGTGATTCACGTGAAACGCGGGGCGGTTGCGGGCGGATGATTCACGTGAAACAGCGACAGGATGTGGCGGATGGTGTTTCATGTGAAACGAGTCCGGCTCCAGACGCGTGGCGTGCCAATAGATCAAGGGCCAAACGGCGCTGCTCCTCACTGCCTGCCTCGTAGAAGGCAAGGACGGCTGGCCACTAAAGCAACAGCGCTGATTCGCAGCGCTTGAGAAGTGAAAAATCGTCCGTGGGATAGGCGCCTCCCTTCTATGCGGGACGAAGTCGGACAGGCAGACCACTGGCACGCAGCCCCATCCCCGGCGATCACCTCCGCAACGGACTGCATCCTTGACAGCGGAGGCTGGCGGGGACATGTGTCAAAGCATCTCTGAAACGGATTCTTGCAATGACCAATCACTATGACGTGGTGGTGGTGGGCGGCGGCCATGCCGGATGCGAAGCGGCGGGCGCGGCTGCGCGCGCTGGCGCCAGGACGGCGCTGGTGACGCTGCGCTTCGAGACGATCGGCGTCATGTCCTGCAAT
The DNA here is from genome assembly GCF_003997575.1 of Mesorhizobium sp. M1A.F.Ca.IN.022.07.1.1. NCBI lineage: Bacteria > Pseudomonadati > Pseudomonadota > Alphaproteobacteria > Hyphomicrobiales > Phyllobacteriaceae > Mesorhizobium > Mesorhizobium sp. M1A.F.Ca.IN.022.07.1.1. The sequence continues at coordinate 8,193 of NZ_RZST01000099.1, read as the reverse complement.
CCGGCCATCGGTGGCCTCGGCAAGGGTCATCTCGTGCGCGAGATCGACGCCATGGACGGGTTGATGGGCCGCATTGCGGACGCTGCCGGCATCCAATTCCGCCTGCTGAACCGCCGCAAGGGCCCGGCGGTGCGTGGGCCGCGGACCCAGGCCGACCGCAAGCTCTATCGTCTTGCCATGCAGGCGGCGATCCGCGAGCAGGCCAATCTCGACGTGGTCGAAGGCGAAGTCCTGGACTTCGAGATCGAGGACGGTCGGGTTGCGGCTGTGCTGGTCTCCGGTGACAGGCGGTTCGCCTGCGGCGCCGTGGTGCTGACGACCGGTACATTCCTGCGCGGGCTGATCCATATAGGAGAGAAGAAGATCGTCGCCGGCCGGATGAACGAGCAAGCGAGCCATGGGCTCTCGGCGACGATGGCGCGGGCCGGTTTCAAGCTCGGGCGGCTGAAGACCGGGACGCCCCCTCGCCTCGACGGCCGCACCATCGATTGGGCCTCGCTGGAAAGCCAGGCCGCGGACGATCAGCCGGTGCCGTTCTCGCTGATGACAGACCGCATCGCGAACCCGCAGATCAACTGCGGTATCACCCGCACTACGCAAGCGACACATGAGTTGATTCGCCTCAATTTGAAGCGTTCGGCGATGTATTCCGGCTCGATCGAAGGCGTTGGGCCGCGCTACTGTCCCTCGATCGAGGACAAGATCGTCAAGTTCGGCGACCGCGAGGGTCACCAGATCTTCCTCGAGCCGGAGGGCCTCGACGACGACACCGTCTATCCGAACGGCATCTCGACCTCGCTGCCGGAAGAGGTGCAGCTCGCCATATTGAAGACGATCCCCGGGCTGGAACGGGCGACGATGCTGCAGCCGGGATACGCCATCGAGTATGACCATGTCGACCCGCGCGAGCTCAAGCCGACGCTGGAGACGAAATGCGTCGCCAGGCTGTTTCTGGCCGGGCAGATCAACGGCACCACCGGTTACGAGGAAGCCGGCGCGCAAGGCCTGCTTGCCGGCATCAACGCCGCGCGCGGGGCATCGTCAAGCGAGCCGGTCGTGCTCAGCCGCACCGAAGCCTATATCGGCGTGATGATCGACGACCTCACCAGCCGCGGCATTGCCGAGCCCTATCGCATGTTCACTTCGCGGGCGGAGTTCCGGCTTTCGCTGCGCGCCGACAATGCCGACGAGCGACTGACGCCGCTGGCCGATCGCCTGGGGATCGCCTCCTCCGAGCGGTGGCAACGGTTCGGCGCGATCAGCATGAAGCTCGACGCTGCCCGCTCGCTGGCAAAGTCGATCGCCTTCACGCCGAATGAAGCCGCGCGGCATGGACTGGAGATCAACCGGGACGGCGTTCGGCGTTCGGCCTACGACCTTCTCGCCTATCCCGGCGTCGACATGGCCTGGCTGACGCGGATCGAGCCACGGTTTGGCGAACTCGACCCCAACACGGCAGAGCGGCTTGAGACCGAGGCGAAATATTCCGTCTATCTCGAGCGCCAACAGGCTGACGTGGCGCAGATCAGGCACGAGGAATCGCGGCTCATTCCGGAGACCATCGACTTCGCGGACGTGCCAGGCCTTTCCAATGAGCTGAAGCAGAAGATGAAGGCACGCCGGCCGCGCTCGATTGCCGACGCGCAGCGCATGGAAGGGATGACGCCAGCGGCTCTGGCGATCATTGTCGCGCATGTTCGCAATGCCGAGCTGGCTGCACGAAGGTCGGTCGCGTGAGTGGCGATGCCTGGGCGGACCTGCAGAAGGCAGCGGGTCCGGTTTCACGTGAAACATTCGAGCGGCTGCAGGCCTTCGAGCGGCATTTTCAAAAATGGAACCGCAGCATCAATCTGGCGGCGCCATCGACGCTAGACGACGTCTGGCGCCGCCACATCCTGGACAGCGCCCAGCTTGCGCGAATCGCGCCGACCGCAATGCGCTGGGTCGACCTCGGTTCGGGCGGCGGCTTTCCCGGATTGGTACTCGGTTTTCTGCTTGCAGAGCGGCCGGGCGCCACGATCGATCTGGTTGAAAGCAACCGCAAGAAGGCGTCGTTCCTGCAATCGGTCGTCGGCCAATTCGGCCTACCGGCGCGCGTGCTGGCGCGACGCATCGATGACAGCTATCCACTTGTTTCTGCACCGGAAGTCGTTACCGCGCGGGCATTGACGGCGCTTCCGGACCTGCTCGATCTTGCCGCACCCTGGCTGACCAAGGGCGCGCGTTCGCTTTTTCACAAAGGCCGGGATTACCGGGCCGAAGTGGAAGAAAGCGCTCACCGCTGGACCTTCGATCTGGTAGAACATCCAAGCATGACAGACGCTCATGGCGTCATTCTGGAAATCACCGATCTGCACCCGGCGACCCCGCAATGAATCACTGGCATCGACCCATGAAAACTGGACCGCGTATCATCACCGTTGCCAACCAGAAGGGTGGCGTCGGCAAGACGACCACGGCGATCAATCTGGCGACGGCGCTGGCCGCGATCGGCGAGCGCGTGCTGATCGTCGACCTCGATCCGCAGGGCAATGCCAGCACCGGGCTCGGCATCGAACGCAAGGATCGCACCGTCTCGTCCTATGACGTGCTGACCGGCGAGCTCGAGCTGGAGGCGGCCGCGGTGCCGACGGCGGTGCCGGGCTTGTCCATCGTGCCCTCAACCCTCGATCTGCTCGGCATCGAAATGGAGATCGCCTCGGCGCCAGACCGGGTGCTGCGCCTGCGCAATGCGCTGCGTGCGGCAGCCGCGCGCGCGGCGCCGTTCGGCTATGTGCTGATCGACTGCCCGCCGTCGCTCAACCTTTTGACTTTGAATTCAATGGCGGCGGCCGATTCCGTTCTGGTGCCGCTGCAATGCGAGTTCTTCGCGTTGGAAGGCCTTAGCCAATTGCTCGAAACGGTCGAGCAGGTGCGCGGCACGATCAATCCTGACCTCACCATCCAAGGCATCGTGCTCACCATGTTCGATGGCCGCAACAACCTCGCCAACCAGGTGGTGCAGGATGTGCGCGCGCATATGGGCGACAAGGTGTATGAGACGATCATCCCGCGCAACGTTCGCGTTTCCGAGGCGCCTTCCTACGGCAAGCCGGCAATCCTTTACGACCTCAAATGTTCCGGCAGCCAGGCCTATCTGCAGCTTGCCTCGGAAGTGATCCGCCGCGAGCGCAAGCTGCGCGCCGCCTGAATAGCGCAGGCCGAATTTCACTAATCAGTAGCCGATTCGACTCCGAAACGATCTGGACGGAATAATGAGCGAAGACCAATCGAGAAAAAGACTGGGCCGCGGCCTCGCGGCGCTGATCGGCGAGATCGATCGTCCCGTCGCGCCCGAAAAGCCGAGCGCGGTCGCGGCGGATGGCAAGGTGCCGATCGAGTTCGTCAGCCCGAACCCGAAGAACCCGCGTCGGCATTTCGGCGACGCCGAACTCACCGACCTCGCCCAGTCGATCCGAGAGCATGGCGTGGTGCAGCCGGTGGTGGCGCGGCCTTCGCCGTCGCAGCCCGGCCGCTATGAGATCATCGCCGGCGAGCGGCGCTGGCGCGCCGCGCAGCGCGCGGGGCTGACCGAAATCCCGCTCATCGTGCGCGACGTCAACGACCGCACCGCGCTGGAGCTGGCAATCATCGAGAACGTGCAGCGCGCCGATCTCAATCCGGTCGAAGAAGCGCAGGGCTATCAGCAGCTGATCGACGAGCATGGCTACACGCAGGCCGATCTCGGCCAGGTGATCGGCAAGAGCCGCAGTCATGTCGCCAACACGCTGAGGCTCCTGAAGCTGCCTGACGTCATCCGCGACATGCTGGTCGACGGCGCACTGTCGGCCGGCCATGCCCGCACGCTGGTCACAGCCGGCGATCCGGCGGGGCTCGCCAAGCGCATCGTCGAGGAGGGGCTTTCGGTGCGCCAGGCCGAGGCGCTGGCGCAAATGCCCGCCGGACCAACACCGGCCAAAGTGAAGTCTGCGCCGAGCGCGCCGGGAAAGGATCCCGACACGCTGGCCTTGGAAAAGCTGATGACCGACACGATCGGCATGATTGTCTCGATCGAGCATAAGGCCAAGGGCGGCACGCTGCGGGTCGACTACCGGTCGCTGGATCAACTCGATGAGTTGTGCCGGCGGCTGAAGGACGACCGATAAGTAGCTGAATTACTTAGCCGACTAATAAAGTTCTGGCTTAAGATTAGATCTAGGCTGATATATTGGTGATAGGCACAACAAGGGCCGGCCGCTGCGTTGGCCTCTTCTTTTTTGCGGCGCCCGCGATAGGCGAAAGCCGAGGCGCCGGCCAATCGCCTCACAGGGGAGGGCTGATCGCCTACCTCTGCGCCAATCTCGCGCTTTCCACCGCGATGCCGAGCAGCGCCTGACGGGCTAGCGCCTCCGACAGGTCGGGCCGCTTGCGCGTTTGCAGCACAGCTGCCTGCAGCCGGATCAGCGCGCGGCCGAGGGCTTCGCTGTTCCAGCGCTCGAGCGTCTTTTCCACCAGCTTGCGGCGCGAGAAGAAGACCGGTGGACGCGCTCCCGCTACGACAGAGGCGGCGTTGCGGCCGCCGGATTCCATCTGGCCGCGCATGACCTGGATCGCCTGCAATTGCCGCATCGCCGAGGACAGCACCAGGAAAGGATGGCCGCCGGACGCACAATGCCGGGTGAAGGCAATGTCGAAATCTCCGACCTTGCCGTCGAGCATGGCGTCGACCGCACCGTCGAAGGAGGCGCCGGAGACATCGCCGGACAAGGCGTTGACGTCGTCGAGGTCGATCTCCTTCTTGCCATGGGCGTAGAGCACCAGCTTGTCGATCTCGCCGCGCGAGGCCAGACGGTCGCCGCCGAGATTGCGGCGCAGCGCCTGGCGGGCGTCGAGCGTCATCGACATGCCGGCCTTGCGCAGCTCGTCGTCGATCACCGAGTCGAGATCGCGGGCCTCGTCGGCGTAGCAGGGCAAGGCGATGGCGTTGCCGGCTGCCTCGACGATGGCCCGCAGGCCAGTGCCCTTCTTCAGGTCGCCCGCCTCGATGAGGATGAGAGCATCCGGCGCCGGCTCCGCCGTCAGCGCCTTGATGTCGTCGGCCAGCGCCTTCTGGCCGCTGGCGTTGCGGACCCAAAGCAGCCGCCGGTCGGAAAACATCGGCACGGTGCGCGCCTCGTCGAGCAGACGGCCTTCGTCGCGATCGACTTCCGCGCCATCCAGCTTAACCACGGAGAAAGGATCGTCGAGCGGCAGCCCGGTCTTCAACGCGAAGGTCTTGGCCCGCTCGGCGACCAGGCCGCGATCGGGGCCGTAAAGCAGGACGATGGCCATGGCCAGGTCCGGCCGCGCCAGCCACGAATCGACCTCGTATCCCTTCTTCTGTGCCATGCGGGGTGAGTTAGCATGAGGCGGAGACGGAGTGAACGGAGAAGCGGCCGGCCTCTCTTCGTCATCCTCGGGCTTGACCCGAGGATCCATGCCGTGACTTTTGCCGGGGAGCGCCGGGGTGCAGAATATTCTCCAACCGCCGCAACACGTCAACGTCGCGGCATGGATTCCAGGGTCTGCGCGCGTCGCTCCGCTCCTTGCTCCGCCCTGGAATGACGACCCTGAAGCAGAGTCTGTCACGCCCCTCTGCCCTGCCGAGCAACTCCCCACGAGGGTGGAGATTAGCTGCGTCGGCCGGCGCGCATGCCTTGATTGTCTTTTGTGGCGGCAAACGCTCCGCAAACTTCCGCCAAATTGCGCGACGCTTGCAAACATCGACAAGAAATTTCGGCGCCATATCTGCATCTTGTCGGCCATGTGCCGCATCGGCTCGACGAGGCTGATGACCGGGAGGACGGCCGCCATCTCGCCCGATGAAATGGCGGCGCGGATGTGCAAGTATCGCACCGGCAACATTGGAGGACGAAGGTCATGGCCGATGCTGGAATGTTGCGCTTTCATGTCCCCGAGCCCGAGGTTCGGCCGGGCGGCACGCCCGACTTCTCGAATGTGACCATTCCCAAGGCCGGTTCGGTGCCGCGGCCGGAGGTCGATGTCGATCCGCGCACCATCCGCGAGATGGCCTTCTCCATCATCCGCGTGCTTAACCGCGCCGGCGAAGCCGCCGGGCCATGGGCCGGGCTGCTCACCGACGAGGATCTGCTCGAAGGCCTGCGCCATATGATGACGCTCAGGACCTTCGATGCGCGCATGCAGATGGCGCAGCGCCAGGGCAAGACTTCCTTCTACATGCAGCATCTGGGTGAAGAGGCGGTGAGCTGCGCTTTCCGCAAGGCACTCAAGCCTGGCGACATGAATTTCCCGACCTATCGGCAAGCTGGCCTGCTCATCGCCGACGGCTATCCGATGGTTGCGATGATGAACCAGATCTATTCCAACGAGGCCGATCCGCTGAAGGGCCGGCAGCTGCCGATCATGTACTCCTCGAAGGAGCACGGCTTCTTCTCGATCTCCGGCAATCTGGCGACGCAGTACATCCAGGCGGTCGGCTGGGCGATGGCCTCGGCGATCTCCAACGATTCCCGCATCGCCGCGGCCTGGATCGGCGACGGCTCGACCGCGGAGTCCGATTTCCATGCGGCGCTGGTCTTCGCCTCGACCTACAAGGCCCCGGTCGTGCTCAATGTCGTCAACAACCAGTGGGCCATCTCCACCTTCCAGGGCATTGCCCGCGGCGGCTCGGGCACTTTCGCCGCGCGCGGTCTCGGTTTCGGCATCCCGTCGCTGCGGGTCGACGGCAACGACTATCTCGCCGTCCATGCGGTAGCCAAATGGGCGATCGAGCGGGCGCGTCGCAATCTCGGGCCGACCCTGGTCGAATATGTCACCTATCGCGTCGGCGCGCATTCGAGCTCGGACGATCCGTCGGCCTACCGGCCGAAGGCGGAATCGGACGCCTGGCCGCTCGGCGACCCGATCATCCGGCTGAAGAACCATCTCATCCACAAGCAAGTCTGGACGGAACAGCGCCACATCCAGGCGGAAGCCGAGATCCTCGAAACCGTGATCGCGGCGCAGAAGGAAGCCGAAAGCCACGGCACGCTGCATGCCGGCGGCAAGCCGTCGACGCGCGACATGTTCGAAGGCGTCTATGCCGAGACGCCGCCGCATCTCAGGCGCCAACGCCAGCAGGCAGGGGTCTGATCGATGCCCAGACGCACCATGATCGAGGCGATCCGCGACGCCATGGATGTCTCGATGGCTCGCGACGAGCGCGTCATCGTCTATGGCGAGGATGTCGGCTTTTTCGGCGGCGTGTTCCGCTGCACGCAGGGCCTGCAGGCCAAATACGGCAAGAACCGCTGCTTCGATGCGCCGATCAGCGAATCCGGCATTGTCGGCTCGGCGATCGGCATGGCCGCCTATGGGCTGAGGCCCTGCGTCGAGGTGCAGTTCGCCGACTATGTCTATCCGGCTTACGACCAGATCGTCTCGGAGGCGGCGCGGCTGCGCTATCGCTCCAACAACGATTTCACCTGCCCGATCGTCGTCAGGATGCCGACCGGCGGTGGCATCTTCGGCGGCCAGACGCACAGCCAGAGCCCGGAAGCGCTGTTCACGCATGTCTCCGGCCTCAAGACGGTGGTGCCGTCCAACCCGCATGACGCCAAGGGGCTATTGATCGCCGCGATTGAGGATCCGGACCCGGTCATCTTCCTGGAACCGAAGCGGCTCTACAACGGCCCCTTCGACGGCCATCACGACAACCCGGTGACGCCTTGGTCGAAGCACGAGCTCGGCGAGGTGGCGGATGGCCATTACACCATACCGCTCGGCAAGGCGGCGATCCGCCGGCAAGGCTCGGCGGTCACCGTGCTCGCCTATGGCACCATGGTCTATGTCGCGCAGGCCGCGGCCGCGGAAACCGGCATCGATGCCGAAATCATCGACCTCAGGACGCTCCTGCCGCTCGACCTCGACACGATCGTCGCCTCGGTGAAGAAGACCGGGCGCTGCGTCGTCGTGCATGAGGCGACGCTGACCTCCGGCTTCGGCGCCGAGCTCGCGGCGCTGGTGCAGGAGAACTGCTTCTACCATCTGGAGGCGCCGGTGGCGCGGGTCGCCGGCTGGGACACGCCCTATCCGCATGCGCAGGAGTGGGAGTATTTCCCCGGTCCCGCGCGGGTCGGGCGCGCGCTCGTCGAGACCATGGAAGCCTGAGGGGGGCCGGACGATGGGCGAATATGTCATCAAGCTTCCCGATGT
>NZ_RZST01000098.1:0-17192 GCF_003997575.1 Mesorhizobium sp. M1A.F.Ca.IN.022.07.1.1 | reverse complement strand
GTATCACTTCATCCCAGCGGCGGTGCGCTATGACGGCAAGGCGGCGGCGAAGTCGCATGGCTTCCAGGCGCATGTCGGGCCGATGCGGTCGAAGTCGCGCGGCTCGGTGAGCCTGCGCTCGCCCGATCCGAAAGCGAAACCGGTGATCCGCTTCAACTACATGTCGCATCCCGACGACTGGAGCGAGTTCCGCCACTGCATCCGGCTGACGCGCGAGATTTTTGGCCAGAAGGCCTTCGACGGCTTCCGCGGCAAGGAGATTTCGCCGGGCGCCCATGTGCGGACCGACGACGAGCTCGACGCCTTCATCCGCGATCACGCCGAGAGCGCCTATCACCCTTGCGGCACCTGCAGGATGGGCCGCGCCGACGACCTGACCAGCGTCGTCGATCCGGAATGCCGGGTGATCGGCGTCGAGGGGCTGCGCGTTGCCGATTCCTCGATCTTCCCGCGGGTGACCAACGGCAACCTGAACGCCCCGTCGATCATGACCGGCGAGAAGGCGTCCGACCACATCCTTGGCCGCACGCCGCTCGCGCCATCCAACCAGGAACCCTGGATCAATCCGCGCTGGCAGGTGGCAGACAGATAGCGCATGATCCGGCGGGCGCCCTCCCCCGCCCCGGCGATTACCAACGGAGAAGACCATGCGCGCCCAGCCAACGGCATCGCACTACGTCAACGGCCGCTACATCGAGGACGAAGGCGGCGCGCCGCTGCCGGTGGTCTATCCGGCGACGGGCGAGACCATCGCCACGCTGCACTCGGCGACGCCGAATGTGCTGGAATTGGCGATCGAGGCCGCGCGCGCGGCGCAGCCGGCCTGGGCACGGATGAAGCCGGTCGAGCGCGGCCGCGTCCTGCGCCGCGCCGCTGACATCCTGCGCGCCCGCAATGCCGACCTGGCGCGCATCGAGACCCTGGACACCGGCAAGGCGATCCAGGAGACGCTGGTGGCGGACGCGCCTTCGGCCGCCGATTGCCTCGAATATTTCGCCGGCGCAGTGGCGGCCTTCAACGGCGAGATGATCGATCTCGGCGGACCGTTTGCTTACACAAGGCGCGATCCGCTTGGTGTGTGCGTCGGCATCGGCGCCTGGAACTATCCGATCCAGATCGCCGGCTGGAAGTCGGCGCCGGCTTTAGCCATGGGCAACGCCATGGTGTTCAAGCCGTCGGAGAACACGCCGCTCTCGGCACTGGCGCTGGCCGAAATCTACAGCGAGGCGGGCCTGCCCGACGGGCTGTTCAACGTCGTGCAGGGCTATGGCGATGTCGGCGCCGGACTCGTCGGCCATGATGTCGTGGCCAAGGTCTCGGTGACCGGCTCGGTGCCGACCGGCCGCAAGGTGCTGTCGCTTGCCGGTTCGAAAATGAAGCACGCCACGATGGAGCTCGGCGGCAAGTCGCCGCTGATCGTCTTCGACGATGCCGATCTCGAAAACGCCATCGGCGGCGCCATGCTCGGCAATTTCTATTCGACCGGCCAGATCTGCTCCAACGGCACGCGCGTCTTCGTGCAGAAGGGCCTGCATGACCGCTTCGTCGAGCGGCTGATCGAGCGCACCAAAAAAATCCGCATCGGCGATCCACTCGATCCGGAAACGCAAATGGGGCCGCTGGTCAACAAGGCGCAGCAGGAAAAGGTTGTTTCCTACATCGCCGCCGGCAGAGAGGAGGGTGCGACGCTTGCCTGCGGCGGCAACGTGCCGTCGCTGCAGGGCTTCGAAGGTGGCTTCTTCATCGAACCGACCGTGTTCACCGGCGTGACCGATGGCATGCGCATCGCGTGCGAGGAAATCTTCGGACCGGTGATGAGCGTGCTGAAATTCGATAGCGAGGACGAGGTGATCGAACGCGCCAACAATACCGAATTCGGCCTCGCTGCGGGCGTCTTCACCCGCGACCTGCCCCGCGCCCATCGGGTGATCGCCGAGTTGCAGGCAGGCACCTGCTGGATCAACGCCTACAATCTGACGCCGGTGGAAATGCCCTTCGGCGGCGTCAAGCAGTCCGGCATCGGCCGCGAGAACTCGCTGGCGGCGCTGGCGCATTATTCGCAGCTGAAGGCGGTCTATGTCGAGACGGGGGATGTGGCGAGCCCGTATTGACTTGGCGATTGGCCAAAAGCCCGCAGTGACAGCAATCTCCTCTGCAAGGGTAGAGATTGGCAGCTTCTGCGTTGCCGCCAGTTGCCCCCTCACCCCTTCTCGGCCGTCCCGTCCAGATACTGCGTCAGCGCGCAAACCAGATGGTAGAAGATGCTGGCTGGCACGTCGCTCGCCAATGACCGGCCGCGCTCATCGATTCGGTCAATCCAGAGGCCGAGCGGCGCCGGGTCGATGTGCCAGCGGAACAGGTGGCCGACGCGCGCCTCGATCTCCGGCTTGAGGTCCGGCCCACCCGAGCCGTCGAGCGCGATCGCAGCCTTGATCGCCTCGGCCTGCGGCCAGCTGCGCGAGACCGTGTCGAGCGGAAGGCCCTGGCGCGAGACGGCGCCATAGGCAAGGCCGGTGGCGCGGTTGAGGCCGTTCGCGACAGCCGAGGCATAGAGCTTGCGGGCGAAGCCGGTGAGTTCGGCCTGGCCGCTGCGGGCGGCGAAATCGACGAGCAGCGAGGCCCATTCGAAATGGTGGCCGGGTTCGGTCCATGTTCCTTTCTCGCCCGCCACGGGCTTCCAGCCGTCGTCGAAATACTCGCCCAGCGTCCAGCTTTCGGCATCGAAGAAATGACTGCGGAAGAGATCTATGACGCGCGCCGCGCGGCGCAGGTAGGCGCGCTCGCCAGTGGCTCTGTGCCAAGCGAGAAAGGCTTCGAGCAGATGCATGTGCGGGTTGGAGCGACGCTCGCCCTCGCCGTCGGAGGTTTCGAGAAAACCTGTCATGCGGCTGTCCTCGAGATGAGCATCGAGGAAAGCAAAGGTTTCCTCGGCGAGCCGCAACGCATCGGGATGACCCGACATATGCGCGTGCGCAAGCGCCAACAGCACGCAGGAATGGTCGTAGGCATCCTCGACCGGATCGGCGACCGAGCCGTCGATATTGAGCGTGCGCACCCAGCCGCCTTTGTCGGTGCGGCCCCGGCCTGCCATGAAGTCAAGGCCATGAGCGATCAGCCGATCCGCCGGGCCGTCCCAGCCGCGCTCCTTGGCGACGGCGAAGGCATAGATCTGGCGCGCCTGCGTGCGCATGCGTTTCGGCTTCATCAACGGCGCGGTGTCGAAGCTCAGCGCCTCATGGAAGCCGCCATGGCGCTCATCGACACCTGACCTCGACCACAGCGGCAGCGTCTCCTCGAACAGCCAGTGCCGAACGCGGCGCCGCCAGGCGCCGCTCTCGATGACGCGGTCATGCGCCGGCGTGAACCTCGTCTCCAGCCGGCCGGATTTCTCCAGCTGCTCGACGATCTTCTTGACGTGCTGGCTGTGGCTGACCGGCGCCACGAAGGTGGCGTCTGCCGTCGAGACGATGGCCACGTCCTTCATGCCGATGGCCGACAGCAGCCGGCCGTCGCCGCGGATGTAGGAGTTCTCGCAATCGATGGCGACGACATCGCCGAGAATGACGTTACCGTGGCTGTCGGACGGGCCGACATCGAGCAGCGACTGCCACGAACCGAGATCGTTCCAGCGGAATCCGGCCGCCACCATGGCGATGTCCTTGGCCCGCTCCATGATAGCGTAGTCGATCGAGGTCGACGGGATCGCCGAGTAAAGTTCCAGCGGCATGTAGAGCCCGGAAAGATCGTTGGTCGCCGCGTGATAAGCGGCTTCCGTCGCCTGCCAGATCCTGGGCTCGAAGGCGGCGAAGGCATCTCGCATGGCGCCGGCGCGAAACAGGAAAATGCCGGTATTCCAATAGAAGCTGCCGGCGTCGAGATAAGCCCGCGCGGTGGCGAGGTCGGGCTTCTCGACGAAGCGCGAGACGTCGAACACGCCGTCGCGATCGGCCGCGACCTCGATATAGCCATAGCCGATTTCGGGCTGCGTCGGCTTAATCCCGAACACCACCAAGCGACCGGTTCTCGCCGCCGCAGCACCCGCTTCAACGCTCCGCCAGAACTGCCGCGCGGTGGAGATTTCGTGGTCGGAGGGCACCACGAGAACAAGCTCATCGCCAAATTCGGAGAGGGTGCGCAGGCTGGCAAGCGCCACGGCAGCGGCGGTGTTGCGCCCCGTGGGCTCGAACAATGGGCCGCCGCCGGCGAGATCAATGCCGGCAAGATCGGCATGGACGCGGTCGGCATGGCGCTCCGATGCGATGAGAAAGATCGGCGTCTGCCCTTCAGGCCGCGCGGCCAGCCGGCGCAAGGTCTTGGCCAGCATCGAACCGTCGCCGGAAAGGTCGTGGAATTGCTTGGGATTGTCCTCGCGCGACAGGGGCCATAACCGCGAGCCGACGCCGCCGCTCATGACGAAACTGACGATGCGCTGGCTCATGGCTGCCCTGTCAGAAGGTCTGGTTGTAGGCGCCGACTTCGGGACTGCGGCGCAGCACGGCGTCGACGGCTTCGAACATCTGCCGGCGCCGCTCGGACGATACCGGGCTCTCCACCACCACGACAAGCTCGGGCTTGTTCGAGGAGGCGCGCACAAGGCCCCAGGTGCCGTCCTCCGCAACGACGCGCACACCGTTGACGGTGATGAGCGTTACGATCTTCTGGCCGGCAAAGTCAGCACCTTCGCGGTGCATCGTCTGAAAATCCGCCACGACGCGGTCGACCACGCCGTACTTCACCTCGTCGGGGCATTGCGATGACATGGTCGGCGTACCGTAGGTCAGCGGCAACGCGCGGCAGAGATCGGCCATCGAGCTCCGCGGATTGCGGTCGAGCATCTGGCAGACGACGATCGCGGTGATCAGCCCGTCGTCATAGCCGCGGCCGATAGGCGGGTTGAAGAAGAAATGCCCGGATTTCTCGAAGCCGGCGACGGCACCCAGCCCGGCAACGCGGCGCTTGATATAGGAATGGCCGGTCTTCCAATAGTCAGTTGTGGCGCCGTTCGCCCTGAGCACATGATCGGTGGCAAAAAGCCCCGTCGACTTGACGTCGACGACGAAGGCCGAGCCCGGATGGAACGATGAAATATCGCGCGCGAGCATAAGCCCGACCTTGTCGGCGAAGATCTCGTTCCCCTCGTTGTCGACGACGCCGCAGCGGTCGCCGTCGCCATCGAAGCCCAGTCCGACATCTGCGCCCGTCTCCAGCACCTTCTCGCTGATGGCACGCAGCATCTGCATGTCCTCGGGATTGGGATTGTAGCGCGGGAACGCATGGTCGAGCTCGACGTCGAGCGGGATCACCTCGCAGCCGACACGCGCCAGCGCTTCCGGCGCGAAGGCGCCAGCCGTGCCGTTGCCGCAGGCGCAAACGACCTTGAGCTTTCTCGAGATGTGTTTGCCCTTGGTAAGATCATCGACATAGAGCTCCCGGAAACCGGAGATGAACTCGTAGGCACCGTCGCCGCGGAGGTCGAAGTCGGCTTCGAGCACGATCTTCTTCAACGCGCCCATCTCTTCCGGACCGAAGGTGAGCGGCCGCGCCGCCCCCATCTTGACGCCGGTCCAGCCATTCTCGTTATGCGAGGCGGTGACCATGGCGACCGAGGGTGTATCGAGCGCGAACTGCGCGAAATAGGCCATGGGGGACAAAGCCAGGCCGATATCCTTCACCCGGGCGCCCGCCGCCATCAGGCCGGAGACTAGCGCCAGCTTGATCGACAGCGAATAGGAGCGGAAATCATGGCCGGTGACGATATCCGGCCCAACGCCCAGGCGCCGGATCAGCGTGCCCAGACCCATACCGAGCGCCTGGACGCCGATCAAATTGAGCTCCGGCGCCTTGGTCGAGCCGGGATGGCCGACCCACCAGCGCGCGTCGTACTCGCGAAAGCCCGACGCCTTGATCAGCGCCGAGGTCTCGAATTCGAAGCTGTTGGGCCGGGCTTCGCCAACAATCGTGAAGGTCAATGGTCGAAACTCCAGAGAGCCGGAATGCCGATTTATAGAGGGCGCGGCTTATCACGAAAGCCTTTAAGCCGGGCTTTATCCGACGGCTAAATCGCATGCCATCCGGGCAAGATTGGTGAAAGCCGAGAAATGCGACACAAGTGCAGCCATTGACGCTTGCAGGATCGGAAAGTGGCGGCTATAAGCCCGCCGTCTGGTCACGGAGTGTAGCGCAGTCTGGTAGCGCACATCGTTCGGGACGATGGGGTCGCAGGTTCAAATCCTGCCACTCCGACCAGAAAAAACAATGCGTTAGCTTCCTCCCGATTTTGCCTCCCACCTGATAACCCACCTGAAACTCAGGGTCGGGCCGATGACGGTCGTTGCCCTGCTAGCTTCGGCGGTCAAAACGTATCGCTCTGCCGCACTCGGCGGCGAACGTTCCGACCAGCGATTGCAGATCGGCATCGGACTCCTCGGCGCCGATCGCGCGCAACGCGGCGATGCCGGCCGCGATCGAGACAGGTCCGGGGTGGGCGGCAAGCAGCGTTTCGAGCGCGCGTTCGGATTGGTCGTTCGTCATTTCGGACCTTCCTCCTTCCAAACCGGCACCCGGTTGATCTTAATCGCCACCAGGCGCCGGATGCGCAAGCCGACGCCTTCGCGGCCGGTCGGGACGAAGGCCTCAACATCGAGCATACCATGGTCGCCGCCGTTCTCGCATTTCATGCGGTAGGCGACCGAGTCGACGTCGACATCACCAAAAATCTGGATCAGATCCGACGGATGATAATTGTGCTGCCGCTTGCAACAGCGGCACCGCACGCGCACCAGGCGCATGCTGTCGTTCAGGTTCGAGAGCGGATAGTCGCGTCGCTTCGGGCCATAGGTCTCGGGCATGAGAACAAAAAAGGAACATTTTCCTTGATCGTCAAGACCGCCTGTGGAATCTTTTAGGTATGTCTCACAGGTGACACAGAGCAAAGTCCCATGCCAACTCGCTATTCGATCGAGGCGTGTCCCGACGACGCGCAGGTGCTGCACGTCAACTCAATGAGGCCTCACGCAATGGAGGCCGTGGGGTCAATGTCATCTGGCAGCCGGAACGTGAAATCACCAGCCGAGAGTTCCCCGACGACCTGAAGGTTTCGGTCGAATCCGGTTACATCATCATCCTCGAATATTTCCCGGGGAATGAGCGTGAGCCGACACGCTCCGGCGAGGCTGTCCAGACACGCGAGCGAGGGCCTCTCGGTCATGTCTGCGAGCACCGGGGCTGCGAGAAGGATGCCGGCTGGGGGTTTGCTCGCCCGAGACAGCCTTCGCACTGGTTTTGTTTTGAGCCCCGCGGCGAAGGGGAACGCTACCTTCAGAGCGGCACCGATTACAGGTCAGACGCGCCGGGCACACGGTTTATGTTCGTCCGTCTGAAACCTAATCAGCGGTCTCGCGTTGCCTCGTCACATATCACGGGAGCGAAAATGCAAGGTTTGAAGCGGTCGTGTTGGAAGGAAGCCTACGACCTGGACGAGTTTGCGGGGAGGCACGGTCTGACCATCAGACAGGCCGAAATTGTGATCCAGAGCAACGGCCCATCTAAGCACAAATGCGATCTTGCTGCCGCGGCATTCAAGGTCGCGCTCGAACAGTGCAGGCACTTGCGGGAGAGGCGCGAGGCTCCCGGGTATGTCCGCGAACCCTCGGGCGATGTGAACTAAGAGCTCTCCGGCCTCACCGTCTCGACCGCGAGCGACCCAGCTGGAAGCGGCCGCAACAGTTCGCCCTCGGATTTCGTCAGCTTGAGCCAGGCGGACCAGTTCTCCGGCTGAAGGACCACGACCTGACGGTTGTGATAGGGCGCAACGTCGGGACCAGGATCGGTCGTCAGCATGGTGAAGGATGGCGGCTTGTTCCCGGCCGCTTCGCGCCAAAGCCCCGCGATTGCCATGAACGGGGTGCTATTGAGCGTAAAGCGGTGCTTCGCCTTCGGGTACTTCGTGCCGGTGAATTCGAAGAATGCGGAAGCGGGAACAAGACAGCGTTTGCTGTTGCCAAACTGTCGGCCCTCGGAGCGGAAATTAAACACCGGCCCGCCTTTGGGACCGGACGGGGGGAGGCCGAAGGTCATCAAGGCTAACTCGATTGCATCTCCGGCAGCGCGCATTACCGGAGCCGGGTCGTTGATGCGGATATCGTTAGCTTGCGGCAGATCGAGCTCGTTCTGATGACTGGGGATCCTGAAGTTGAGCGAGGCCATGATCCGGCAGTATTCGGCCCAGGCAACATGCTGCTCGTAATCGTTGCACATGGATCATCCCATTTGGACTTTCCCCGTCGGCTACTTCTGCTTCCGGGCGAGGAGACGTGCCTCGCGAAGAAGCGAATTGCGGTCGTTGCCGATCAAATCCATGAGCTCGTGCGCCTGCGCTTCGGTGATGCCGGTTTCCCGACGGGCGCGATCTTCGTTGTTCTCTGCCATTGGAATTGTCCCCAGTGAGAAAGAACACAATTGGAAGGAATAGGTTCCGGCAATTGGCGAGTGGGCGCTACGTGCGTCTAACCTTTGGACGCGCGCAAAATAGCTTGAGCTAGTCGGGCTCCGCAGGTGACTTCAGGCTCTTGTCGGACCGTATCCGCTCCAGCAGCTTGCGGGATTTCTCGATCAAGCGCTGGCTATGCTCTATCAGATATCGGCTCTCCTCCACGCTCTGCAAGACTCGATCTTGAGGGCGGCGGATGTGGCCAATGTATTTTTCATCTTCAGGCATGGCCGAAGAACGTTCCAACCCGAAATGGGTTCAACCCGACGCCGTCCACGGCGGCCGGTACAGGAACGTGAAAAGCTGCTATAGTCCTGAGGCATGCAGCGCAACGAAACCGAATTGGAGATGGTGGAGCGTCACGTCCGCCTGGGACGCGAACACATTGCGCGCCAGAATCAAATCATCGTCCACTTCAAGGACAAGGGTTACCCTAGCGAGGACGCCGAAGACATGCTGGCAACTCTGCTTGGCCTCCAGCGCCAGCACGAAGCACACCTTGCCTATGTCCGGAAAAAGCTGGGCCTGCCCGTTTCAGACTGACATGCCCCCGCACCATGTGCGGCGAAGCAAATTCGGGCTGTCGGGTTCTACCCCAACGGCGGCACGCCAAAGTAATTGTTCCAGTCTTACCATGTGCCGCGATCTCCAACGGTTCCTGAATGATAGGCACCCGATTGGGGCGGCCGTGCAGCTGCACACCTCTATTTTCACGTTTCGTTTATATATGGGCGCGTACTAATGCTTCGTGGCAACGAAAAAAAGCATTTGGGACTTAGTGCGCGGAATCGGCCGGGACCCCGGCGCGAACGTCGCCACTATTTTTGCGCTTAGCCTGCCCATCATCGTCGGCGCTGCCGGACTCGGCGTCGAGACCTCGTATTGGTACTATTCGAGCCTGAAACTGCAGGCGACGGCCGATGCCGCCGCCTATGCCGGCGCGCTGGAGAAGATCGCGGGGTCCGACACCGCGACGATCACGGCGGCCGCGACCCAGTCGGCGACCGATAACGGGTTGGGCAATGGCACTATCAATGTCCACGCGCCGCCCACCTCGGGGCCGAACACGGCCAAGAAGGCTGTCGAGGTGATCCTCAACCAGAACCTCGACACGGTGACGCTGAGCGCGCCGACCTCGGGCACCTATTCGGGCGTGCTGTTCTATGGCGACAGGACCGGCACCAGCGCCACCAGCACCTTCAACGGCACTGCGAGCTCGCTTCTGACCGGTGCCATCTATTTCCCCAAGCAGCAGGTCAACTACCTGGGCAACTTCTCGGGGAGCGGCGGCTGCACCCAGGTCGTTGCCGACAAAATCCAGTGGTCCGGCAGCACGACCATCAAACAGAACTGCTCGAGCCTTGGGATGAAGGACATCCCCTCAGCCCAATCGGTTGCTATCGTCGAGTAATCAGGAATCGCTAACCAGAGCCGCAGAGCCGCCGCCATTTCATCGGGCGCAGCTAATAAGCGCAAGGGGCGCGCTTCATGTTGCCACCAGACGGCTACACCGGCCGCGTGATCGCTAGGCATCGAAACGACCGCGACCCTAGAGCGTGAGGCAAAGGCGCTAGGCACTCGATGAGCCGCTACTTCTTCGACACGTTCAACGGCTCAGCTCACGTGACCGATGAAACCGGCGCGGAGCTGGATGACATCCAGGCGGTAAGGCGGGAGGCATCGACGGCGTTGGCCGAGATGGCGGCTGAGGTTGTTCCAATCGAAGACCGGCTCGAACTCTTCGTCGATGTTCGGGATGAGGCGGGTGCTCCGGTTCTTAAAGCTCGCGCCATATTCGAAATGTTCGAGTGAACTGGCTGCATGCTCAAGGCGTGACCCTCGCCGCCTCTGGTTTGCGGCGAGAAGCACCGGCTTACCTCTCAAAGGCGTTCGTTCAATAGTGCTTGAATAGTCCGGTGTAGCTACCTTTGTAGGTCGGGTCGGCAACGAGAACGTCCGCGCACCACGTGTGAAACTAGGGGCTGGGCCTGCGCTCGAGGTCGCGCCAAGGTATGGCATCGCGGTGCGAAGGAACATTCCTGATGCAAAGTGGTTCGGACGGATGCCAACACTGGGGAACCCTCATGTTCATGCACAATAAGCGACTGCAATACACCGTCCGTGTGTCGGAGCCGAATCCGAAACTGGCGTGCATGATAATGGAGCAATTCGGCGGAGCCGATGGCGAGTTGGCCGCCGCCATGCGCTATTTCGTCCAAGGGCTGGGCGAGGATGATGTCGGTCGAAAAGACATGTTGCTCGACATCGCAACCGAAGAACTAAGCCACCTCGAGGTGGTCGGGTCAATTGTCACAATGCTGAACAAGGGACTCAAGGCACACCTTGCCGAGGGACAGATGAAGGAAGCTGAGCTGTATTTGATGGTTGGCGCCAGCGGCACAACGGCCAAGGAGTCAATCCTGTTTGGCGGCGGACCCGCATTGTGCGACTCGGCCGGAGTGCCTTGGACCGCCGCCTATATCGATTCTCGCGGCGAACCAACGGTGGACCTGCGCTCCAACATCGCGGCCGAAGCTCGTGCCAAGATCGTGTACGAGCGACTGATCAACATCACCGATGATCCCGGCGTCAAGGATGCCCTCGGTTTTCTGATGACGCGCGAAGTCGCCCACCAGAAGTCCTTCGAGAAAGCGCTGTACGCGATAGAGAACAACTTCCCGACGGGCAAACTCCCGGGCATCGAGAAATATGCCAGCATGTACGTCAACACCTCGCAGGGCGAAGGAGACGCCACGGGACCCTGGAACTCGGGAGGCGAATGGGACCGCATCGACAATCTCGAAGAGGTGATGCCCGCCGACGGGGGCGACGGGATGGCGACTGTCAAGCTAAATGCCAAGGACAAGAAGGTCGCGGCCAATCTGGCGGAGCGGACACTCTCGGACCCGGCTTCCGATCCGACCACGGGCGCCGATATTGGAGCAGGGCCGGGGGCCGGCCGCACCAAGAATGGTGACATGGGCGGCGCCGCCAACATCCAGGAGGCGCCGGCGCGGGCAGGCGCCGCAGCTCGCAAAACCAGGTAGCCTTTGCATGGAGCCCTCAAGAACGTCGTTTCGCGTGCGCAAGAGAAACCGCCTGTCGCGACCGAACAGGCGGTTCCCTGGTTCGCGATTCGACTACCCCAGTCGGGTTTAGAACCGGGACGAGCCAAGGCGTGCGATGCTTTCCGTGAAAGGACCTTGCCGACTAGCCGGGCAGTGATCGGTGCGAGCGTGAGCCCGAGGTGACCGTGGCCGAAGGCATTAGTGCACGTGCGGTGACCTGGACGAGGCTCGCAGTCCCGACATGGTTTCAACGGTGTCTGTTCATTGGAAAGCTCTTCATAAAGCGCTGCGACCACATTGAAAGAGCCTGCCGGTGTGAGGGCTCTTTTTTGTCGGACCTTCTCTGAGGCGTGTAGCCGTTCCAATTGGGGCCGACCTGAGGCTTAGCCGATAAAGCCGCCGAGCTAGACAAGCGTTCAGCCAAGCCAACGTTGACGCAGGTCAGCTTCGTCGGTGATGCCGTCATCAAAAGCTTGGAGGATTTCCCTAGCCAAATATTCCCGCTGTTCGCGGTCCTTCTTGGCTTGTCGTCGCTCGTCGCACAACCGGTTAAACACCCGCTGGAGCATGTCCAGATCAGCGGGCCCGTAGACGCCGCTCCAACGCGACGATGACATGAGCGCCGCCCTCGGGAAGGCATCTGCCATTATCTCACAGAACGTCCCAGTGTGGAACGGATTTAGTCCTCAGTCATTAACCAAAGGAGCGGTCGGTTCCGTCAGAATGTAGCCGTCTCAGTGGCAACCTAAAAAAGCCCGTCGCTTACGCTAATTAGCCGCGGCGGGCTTTTCATTCGCTACCACTAAAAACGTGGATGCCTACCACTGAACGGTGGCGCATAATGCATCTCTGCCCCGCCGCGGTTGGCATCGGACTAAGAGCCCGGCCTGTGCGCCCAAGGTCTCCTCGACCCCCTCGGCAGGCCGGGCGCTCGTATTGCGAGAAGTTCGAGGAATCGAGTGCCTTGGCGATGGGCAGTTCGAGCCGTTCCAGTACGGCTATGCGCTCCCGCGGCTGGGCGAGGTGCCGTCTACCCAGGCAACATGCCCGCGCACCACGCGGATGTCATCGGCAAGAGCCATTGACGGTAACGGCATCCACGCGCACGGCGTTCCGGCACTCATTCCGGCAAGCGAGAGCCCGCTCGCCTGAGGGGGGCCGAACGGGCTCCGGGGGAAATGCCCCCACGCGGCGCGGTGAACCTTGGCCGGGGACACACGCCGCGACACCCAACGGGATGGTTGATGGAATTGTTCCCTCCGGCCGATGCGACCTAGTTGGACCAACTGACGCTGTTTTCGAGAATAGGAGAGCCCGCTCGGCCCTGGGAAGTCAAACGGGCTCCGGGGGGAGGCGTTTTCCCCGCCCGGCGTGGCTTGGGCGGCCCAGCCATAA
The DNA here is from genome assembly GCF_003997575.1 of Mesorhizobium sp. M1A.F.Ca.IN.022.07.1.1. Lineage (NCBI taxonomy): Bacteria > Pseudomonadati > Pseudomonadota > Alphaproteobacteria > Hyphomicrobiales > Phyllobacteriaceae > Mesorhizobium > Mesorhizobium sp. M1A.F.Ca.IN.022.07.1.1. The sequence continues at coordinate 4,241 of NZ_RZST01000098.1, read as the reverse complement.
CAGCCGCCAGAACACTCGCCGTGAAGCCCGAACCGGGTGACGGTTAAAAGGTTCCATCAGCAACCGCTTGACGAAGAAGCTATCTGCCAGTTTCCTTCCTCGAAGTCCTGCAGGTCGCATGGCGCAGCGTGTGCTCACCGCGAAGGAACAGCACCTGGCTGTCCCGCGTCTATCTCTCTCGCTAGGAGACGCGCCTCTCGAAGTGGAGAGCTCGCGTCGTTGCCGATCAGGTCGATGAGCTCGCGCGCCTGCGCCTCGAGGATACCGGTTCGCGCATGAGAACCGCACTCGAAAACCTTCATCGCCTGGATGCGCTCGTCGTGCTCTTTCTTGCTCTCGGCCCTCAGGTCTCCTCTGGCCGTGGATCCGGATCCGGGCGAAGGTTCCATACCGGCGGCTAGCTATCGCGGAGACGCCTTAGGTGTTCGGTGTGTTGGCGTTGAGCCGCCTGAAACTCCCGCAACCGGTGTTCGGCTTCGCCTATGGATTGGCCACGCACTTCCATTCTGGCGATCAACGCCCGCTGGTGCGCTATGCGTTCCGCGCCCTCTCGAACGTGGCGCTGCGCCATTTCCAACGGGGTTTCGCGGCGGGGCATTGCAGACTGATCATAGCAGGATTCAGCAGTCCCGTCTTGGCTTCTCCTCGGCAATCCGCGAAACGGCCAGAAGCCCGCCAGCCTGAAAGGCCGAACGGGCTCCGGGGAACGCCACCACATATCCCCAAACGGCGCCTCGCCTGGCAACGCGCACCGCGACACCGAACCCAATATCGGTCGGTAGGTTCCATTAGAGAAGGCTTGAGAACCTATTTGCCGCGTCAGAGTTGTAGGCGTATGGCCAAGGGCTTGAAGATAGGCGACGAGGTCGCCATCACCGCGAAAGTGGGCCGTCGAGTCACAGAAGACCGGGTCAGCGTATCGATCCCGTCATACGGGCAGCCTCATTCCATCGTCGACCGAACAGCGAAGGTGAAACCGGCTCAGGAAATCGAGCTGCGAGGTGACGTCACCCGTGTGGATGAGGACAAGGTGACAATCAACCTGGGCATTCCCGTCACCGTGAATGCCGACACGGTTAGGCTGGTCACGCCCTACAAGCCGCCGACGCGAAAGACGCCACTCGTTGACAAGCCGACTTGAGCGATCTGTGCTGCCGCGTGGTTGTCCGTCGCCGCCCATGATAGCCGGTGTTCCAGAACCTAAGCCAACATTTCTTTGATAACCGCATCAAGCGCCGCAAGATCTTCCAGTGCGGCGATTTCCAACGGATCCGCGGCTTGCTCAGGCGTTTTTGGTTCAGGAACGCCCTCGGCGCCTATCGGCACGTAACTCGCCACAAGAATGTCCCGATACTGCTTGAGCAGGATAATCGCCCGATCGATGGTCTTCTGTTCCATCGCTGCACAGTAGCACACGTACCGGCCAATGCGCCATCGAGCGGACCTGACCGCATCCCGCCGGGAGCCTTCCGCGAGCGCCCTGTGAAAGAACGGCCCGCCCCTGATGCCATTGGAGCGGGCCTGCGGAGAAGGGGAGGCTCCGCTGGCGGCTCTGCACGGGGATCGGGAGGGAGGTGCGCCGCCGCGCCCCAAACCTCGTTGAATGCAAGGTGTTCCGCGGCCCCGGAACATTTTCTTTGTGATCCGGTTGGTCTCGGCAGGAGGAACGTCCTAATGGCAGACGACAAGAGCAAGCGCGGCGGCGATCGCGACCGGGTATCAGCAGATCAAGAGTACGAGATTGAATACTTCGCCAAGCGGCACCGGATTTCGCCAGGAGCGGTCAGGGAATTGATCCGCCAGCACGGCAACAGCCGCAAAGCCGTGGTGCGCGAGGCCAGAAAGCTACGGCCGTGACAAGTATTTCAGATTTAGGCCCGCCGATTGTCGGAAATCGGGTGCGGGGCGAGCCTGCGAGCGAGGTCGATCATTTCCATCTGTGCCCCATGTGCGGCCAAGCCGTTGATATGCGCGACTTGCGCCAAGTCATCTGGCATCAAAGGCCCGCACACGAACCGCTTGTGCTGGACGCCTGAAGGATCGCATCGCCCAATCGATCCGTCGACTAGTAGTCCGCCAAACGTACCTCCCGGATGCCGGGCTGCCGGACGGGTCGGAGGACACAGACGGGGCCCCCTCGGCTTTCCCCAACGGCTTGGCCGCCCGCAAATAACTCACTGCTATCGTCCCAACGGCTTGTGAGAAAGCTCAATCAGCTGTCCTTCATCGGTGACGCCGGCCATATAGCTGGCAATGATCCGCAAAGCGCGGCGCTCTCGCTCCGCTGCAGTTTCCTTTGCGAGTGAGCCGCGTTCGAGAATCTGGCAAAGAAATTCAACATCGACAGGTGTGAACGCGCCTTTCGCCAGTCTTGCTGAAGCCATGCCTTTCTCCTCCTGCCAAGCGGGCCCGCCCGACACGCCTGCAGGCGGGCCCTCGACATGACGGCACTTTGGAAGCAGAGGGGAGCATAGCTGTGCCGCCGGGCTCCCAACCTGCGATCCTAAAAGGTGTTCCTTCGTCATGAGCAAAAATCATTCCAAGCGGTCGGACTCGGCCATGGCTAGGGGCTTGAGGCGCAATCAACCTGGGGGTCGAAGAGCCATCCTCACCGCACGGGAACAATGGGGCCCGATAGAGGTTCGGGCTTATGTCGATCAGCTCAGTGTTGCCAGGTTCTTCTTCTGACCTGATTATCCGTAAGCTCCAGATCATCTCTGACCTTACTCGAGCCGACATTACGATTCTGGAGAGTATCGCGGTTCAGGAGCGCGACTACCGGACAGGAGAGGATATCGTGCGCGAGGGCGACCGACCCTCTCATTCCTTCGCTGTTCTGGACGGCCTGGTGGCATCTGCGAAGATCACCGGCGAGGGAAAGCGACAGATCACGTCAATCTTTGTTCCGGGAGACATCCCGGACCTCCACGGAATTCATCTTTCGGTTATGGATTGCACCTTCGCACCACTCACGCCCGCCAGAGTGGGGTTCATGCGCCACGATGCGCTGCGCGCGATCTGTGCCAAACACCCCTCCATCGCCAACGTGTTTTGGCGCTCAACGCTGATCGACGCAGCGATATATAGAGAGTGGGTCACCAATGTCGGAAGGCGGGACGCCTATGTTCGCATGGCTCACCTCTTGTGTGAGCTCATCGTCCGACTCCATGCAGTCGGCCAAATTCAGGACCACGTGGCGGAATTTCCAGTAAGCCAGGCAGTGCTGGGCGACGCAGTGGGGCTATCCACCGTTCACGTCAACCGAGTGCTTCAAGAACTTCGCCGCGATGGCCTCATATCCACCTCGGGCTCGAGGCTCAAAGCGCTCGACTGGAAAGGGCTGGTCCGTGCAGGAGATTTTTACACGACCTACCTGCACCAAAAAAATGTGATGTCACTGTAGGGTGCGTCAGTCTGCCGACGAGCGCACTCGGCCGATCTTATCGCCCTCGATGAAACGGTCCATCCGCTCGTGCAGCGTCGAGACGCTACCCTTCAAGTCGCGGACACCGGTCATCACCTCATCGCGGAATTCGCGCAGGCCGGCCTTGGTGATGTAGGTCTCGGCAACGTGCAGCTTGTGCGCGGCAAGCTGCTCGGCAAGCAGCGATACCGAGCCGATCGCCATGTCTGCCCTGGCATGTGCGTCGCGCGCATCCTTTTTGACCTCGTCCCGAGCCGATTTGATAGCCGCCTCGATGCGCCACCATAGGCCAGCCACCGCGCTGACCACGGCGATCAAGAAGGCAAGGTTCGCATTGAAGTCACTCATTCGCCCCTCCCAGTTCAGCTCGACGCTCGGCGCTGGCCTTGGTGTGGCGGTCGCATTCCGCCGGCGTGTAAAGGCCGATCGCGCAGCCCGGCGCGACCGTCTTGTCGATCTTGTTCTGATCGGCGAGCGTCTTGCCCTGCGCGCCGGCGAGGCTGTTACCGATGGCCGAGCGGAGCGCCGGCGCACCGTTGACGGCGGAAGTCGTACACGCCGCCAGCGTCGATGCAGTCGTCAAAAGACATGCGAGCATCAATGCCCTTTGTGATCGCATCCCGATTGTCCTTTTCGAACTTGGCGCGGACCTCTTCGGCGCCGCGGTGCTTGATGACTTCGTAAGCGGTGAAAGCGGCGCCCGAGACGATCGCCGCAATGGTCGCCCAGGCGATAGCGCCGGCCACCAGGCGCGAGGCGCCGAGGCGGCCGACAAGCAGGCTGATCAGGACGCTCACAGCAGCCACCAGATGAGGAA
>NZ_RZST01000097.1:0-17209 GCF_003997575.1 Mesorhizobium sp. M1A.F.Ca.IN.022.07.1.1 | reverse complement strand
GCTTTGCCTCCTCGACCGGCTTGCCGGCGATCGTAACCGCACCCTGCTTGATGAGGGCCTGCACGCGGCTGCGTGAGATCTCCGGGCCGAGCTGGGCGGTGAGCCACTGGTCGAGGCGCTTGCCTGCGGCATCGGCGCCGGCTTCCAGCTCCACCTTTCCATCCAACTCATCGCCCGGCAATTCATCCTGTCTCAAAATCGGGGCCCTATCAAAATCGAGGTCTCTTCGCTATGAGCGCTCATCGAAACCGTTGCGGATTGTTTAGTCATGGCCCGGCCGATCGCCGAAGAAGATGAGGAGAAGCCGCTCGACCCTGCGGCCGAAAAAGTGCGCCGGAAGCTCATCCGCTTCATGATCGTCAATCTCGGTCTTCTGTTCCTCGCCCTTATGGTGGTGATCGGAGCCCTTGTCTACAAAGCCCGCAATGCGCCCGGCGCCGGATCGGTGCATGCCGGCGATGTCCAGGCTCCGGCCGGCGCGCTCCTCTCCGGCGATATCGTGCTGCCGGTCGGCGCCAAGGTCGTCAGCCAGGCACTGTCCGGCAACCGCCTGTCGATCGATGCCGAGCTCGCCGACGGCAGCCGTTCCATCTTTCTCTACGACATTGCCGAGCGCCGCGTGATCGGCCAGTTCGCGATTCGCAACAAATGAGCGGCTTTGCCGATAACCGCAGCATTGCGACCGTGGCGCTCGTCGGCGAAAACTATGACGAGGCGATAGCCTGGTATGTCGAGCGGCTTGGCTTTGTGTTGAGCGAGGACGTCGACCTCGGCGGCGGCAAGCGCTGGGTGACGGTCACGCCGGCAAACAGGCAGGGCGCGCGGCTGCTCTTGGCGGCAGCCTCCGGCGAGAGGCAGGCAAGCCGCATCGGTGACCAGACCGGCGGCCGGGTGTTTCTTTTTCTCGAAACGGACGACTTCGCCCGCGACCATCAGGCGATGCTTGGCAGGGGCGTCGAATTCCGCGAGGCGCAGCGCTTCGAGCCCTATGGCACGGTGGCGGTGTTTGCCGATCTCTACGGCAATCTCTGGGATCTGATCGAGCCGAAACGGCAGGGTTGACGAGGGCAGTCCGCAAAGTCCGCGAACAGTCCGAAACCCCAGTTGCTTTTTTCCGGCCTTCATCCTATGTAGCCGGTTCTTGAGCGCGCCCATCGTCTAGCGGTCAGGACACCGCCCTCTCACGGCGGGAACAGGGGTTCGATTCCCCTTGGGCGTACCAAAGATTCCAATAATTTCGCTGCTTTGAACGACGACGCGTCGAATAGCGATCGAGAACCCTTGGCCAGGCAAGTCGTCCGTCGCGGGGTGTGAACTCGCGCGAAGGAACACACAGCACCGTCGGCCGTTTGCCTTTCTTTCAGTGAAAGGATGAGACATGCCGACACCCGCTGAGCTCGAAGCGAAATTCTGGAAAGCACTGAAATCTGACATGACGATGATGATCGGCCTCGACGGCTCCAACATCATCCCTCGGCCCATGACGGCACAACTGGAGAAGGACGATACCGGTCCGATCTGGTTTTTCACGGCGAAAGATACGGAGCTTCCGATGGGCCTTTCCGGCGGCGACCAGGCAACGGCCACGTTCGTCTCCAAGGGACATGACCTCTTCGCAACGGTGCAGGGCAAGCTTCGCGTCGACAATGATCGGGCTGTGATCGATCGGCTCTGGAGCCCCTATGTCGAAGCCTGGTTCGAGGGCGGCAAAGACGATCCGAAACTCACGCTGTTGCGCTTCGATCCGGACCGAGCCGAAATCTGGCTCGATGCGTCGAGCGTGGTTTCGGGCATCAAGATGCTGCTCGGATATGACCCGAAGCAGGAATACAAGGATAATGTCGCCAAGGTCGACCTTTAGGGGCCGGTCGCGACAGGCTTGGTAAGAAACGGCGTGGCTCAGTCATGCGATAGCGTCTAGGCACCGATTCGGCCTTGGCTACCATCCCAATTGGATTATCTGGGAAAGATCGGCGATGTCGCCATAGATCATCGAGCTTTTGATGAGAAAACACTTGCCATGCAAGACCTCGGACAGTGAGCTCGACGCGGTGCAAACCGGCAAAACTTTATGGCCATTGGCTTCGGTCGGGCCGATGCTGATGACGAGGAAAGCAATCGCAACGAGAGTCGTTCTGCTCATATCCAACCCCTCAAGCCTACTAGCTGCCAGGGCTGCAAAACCGGTTGCCTCCTCAAAGTAGCATCGGCAATGATGGGATTCATCGTATCGATTGGAGAAGCGGCTCATTCATCTGCCGTAGGCGCAAAGACGGATTAGCCCCCGCCTGTTCAGTGGCCTCCACCATGCAGGCTAACGCTTCTTTGTTTCCCAGCCGAACTACAACGCCTCGAATTGCCCACCACCAAGGCGCTTGAATTGCGAACTTCTTCAAAGCGTTCAGGAGCTTCACGACGTGCATCTATCGCGCTTGCTGAAAAAGGCGGCGCGGAACAGTGCAGCCTAAAGATGGGGGCGCCCGGCCTGTGGCATATCGGGGGACCTAGGGCAGACAGGCCGGGCCTTTTACCCCATGTGGGCAAGGGGCAAGTCTGTACTGGCGCCCGGCTGACATTAGAACTTTAGGCGTAGCTAATAAACGCCGTCGCGATTAATGAGCGCAAGCGAGGGACCTTTGGTTGCCTCTGCGGCTACACCCTGATGGGATTGACCGCTCATAGTCAGCACGCTCCCAAACGGAAGCGGCAAACCGCTCACCTGCGAAAGCGGGATGAGTTGCGCCTTGACCGTTGCAAGTCCTCGCGCTTCTCAAGACAGGCTTTTCGCAAACGCTGACGGACTTGGAGTGTGACCTTGCCGCGCCATCAACGCTGTGGTGGCACCGGATCGAGCAGGGTGACATCGTCGGGCCCCGCGGGTGGCAGTTCGCCATTGGGCGTCAGCTTGTTGACCGCCTCGGGCAAGTCCCTGGTTATCCTGGCTATCAGCTCATCGCGGGACAAGCCGGTCTGCATTGAAAGAGAAGCGAGCGTTTCGTCGTCTATTGCCGCCTCGACCTCTTTCGGCTCGATCGGCTGGTTGGGTCCGCTACTAACCCAAGAATCCACCTTGGAACCGGCTCCCGCATTTCTGAAGCGGTCGACAATATCCCCAAGCGCCGTCCCCGATACGCCTTTGGACAGCTGATCCAAGATCCCTCCCTGCAGACTGTTTGGATCGCGATTTCCCGCGCCACGGAGCAGCTCTCCGATCTTGTCGCGATTTTGGTAGGCGAGAATGCCCAATATGGCGACAGCCAGTCTTCCCAGGTTTGCCATTGATTGCCTCCCAGCAATTACAAGGGAAGAGCCGGTGATCACAAAGGTTCCGTCTAACGTGAAAAGTTTGCCGAGAGGCCAGCAAGCGAGGTCATCTTGCAATCAACAGGCTGGATCACGAGCCGCTTGATTTAGACGCATAAAGTCCTGGACGAAGGCCGCTCGGAAGGCCGCAAAAATCTCCGGTGGCACCCCCTTCAACCTGCTTGCCACTGGCGACAAGCCATACTGAAAGAATCCTGCTGGCCGCGATACCTATTGGCTTTTGTTCAGGAGCGTGGCGGGACCGAAAACCGGCAGCCGGGTCCTAGTGAAAAGAATGCCGGTACTCCTCGGCTAAATCAAACCGCGCTCGGAACAAAGGTGTCGGACGCTTGTTGGGTTTGCAGCACATCTGCCCAACTAGGAACTTCTCCATGAAAAATCGCCATCTACTGGTTGCGCTGACCACAGCCGCCGCCATCACATTTGCAGTGCCTGTCCTTGCCGCCGACGATGCCCAGGGGTTCGTCGACAAGGCTGCCAATGGGGGCATGTTCGAGGTCGAGTCGAGTAAGATCGCCCAAGCCAAAGCCCAGGATCAGGCGGTCAAAGACTTCGCCCAAAAGATGATCGACGATCATGGGGCGGCCAATGCAAAACTCGAAACGATTGCCGGCGAGCAGAAGCTCAAAGTGCCCGCCGAGACGGATGCCAAGCACAAGAGCGACCTCGACGCCCTTCAGAACGGCAAGGATCCGGTCGAAAAGACCTATGTGCAGATGCAGCGTGATGCGCACGCGGATGCCGTGGAGCTGTTCGTGAACTACGCCAAGGATGGCGACAATCCCCAGCTCAAGGCGTTCGCTTCGGAGACCTTGCCCACACTCAAAATGCATAAGGAAATGATCGAGAAGATCGCTTCCACCATGGACGATGAGACCGGCACGACGACGAGTTCGACAACTCCCGCCGTCACCACGACCGACACAAAAAATCCGGCTGCTCCGGTGCCAGGCGCCAATAGCTTCACCGAAGACCAGGCCAAGAGCCGGATCCAGGATGCCGGCTTCTCGGATGTCTCAGCGCTAACCAAGGACGATCAAGGCATCTGGCGCGGTCAGGCCACCAAGGACGGAAAGAAGACAACCGTGGCGCTCGATTATCAAGGCAACGTCGTTGCCGGCAGCAACTGAGAACGGATTGGAGTTCAACCATGAGAACCGTGACCGGACTATTTGACAATTATGACGACGCTTCCGATGCCGTCGGTGAACTCGAAGCAATCGGCGTTCCGCATTCCGACATCAGCATCGTCGCCAATAATTCGACCGGCTGGTACCAAGATGATCGCTCGAATGCCGCCGAAGATGCGGCTGGCGGTGCCGGTGTGGGTGCCCTCATTGGCGGCGCCGGCGGGTTGCTGACGGGGCTAGGGATCATGGCTATCCCAGGCGTGGGCCCTGTTGTCGCCGCAGGGTGGCTCGCCGCTACCGCTGCAGGCGCATTGGGAGGCGCAGTTGTCGGCGGGGCTGCCGGTGGCATCGTCGGAGCCCTTACCGACTCCGGGGTCCCGGAAAGGGATGCTCATGTCTACGCCGAAGGTGTGCGCCGCGGCGGGACGTTGGTCACGGCCAAGGTTAGCGACGCGTTGGCCGGCGAAGCCGAGAGCATCCTCGGTCAATCAAGATCGGTGAACTTGGAAGATCGCCGCAGTGCCTACGAAGCCGACGGTTGGACGAGCTTTGACGCTGGCGCCGAAAACTACACCGCCGACGAGATCGAACGCGATCGGGCGCGCTACGCAAATCGCGTTTGACCATATCGCCCCCAGGCGAAGGGCTTGGGGGCTTCACGCTCTGGCGCGTAGACAGCGCCTCCATGCCCGGAGCAACGCAGCTCGGTCCATCCGCTCAATAAAGTTCTCTGCGGCCTCGACGCGCGAGCCAGCTGTGATGCGGGGAGTGAAAAGTGATTTTGCGGCGCGCAACGCGCGGGTTACGCTATGTCACTTGCCAAAAGGAGGATGATGATGAAAGCCTTCCTCGGAACGATCTTAGCGCTGGGCCTGTCCGTCTCTGCAGCGTCAGCCAATTGCCCGGCACACGCGAAGGATCAAGCCTCAGTCGACGCGCAGCAGACGGCGAGTGTTGACAAGTCCGACACGTCAACATCGACGGAAATCAAGAAAGAAACCCCGGCGAAGTCGGAGTAGTGCTTCTTCTTCGAAGGTAGATTGAGAGAGTGTCCGCGCTGCGGGCCCCCGAAAGCCGGCTACCATGAAGAGCCATGCGGCGCGAGGACGGCGTGAGCGTCGCCGCTATCGCTGAGAAGCTTCGCTGATCGGCGACATGAAAGCGTAGCGGTGTCGCCAGTTCGGGCGTCTTCAAGGACGGTCTACAAATAGGGCTTCCGTCGGCTGCCGACGCTAAACCAAAAGTCTAAATGCCGGCTCGGGTCCGTTCACGAGACGCTCTCTCCAATAACAGCGACAGATGATGCAGGTGCATCAATTGGGCGTCTTCAAGCAACTGCAAAAAGCTGGACGCCTTGCATCGCGGCAACCGGCGGCGCTTTAGCGCAGCGATGCGCGCGCGCTGGCGCTTGATGTGCTGCTCGGCTCAGAACATGGCGTTCCGCCATTTGGATGTCGTCGGCCAAGGCCATGGTTGTAAAGAGGGGTGTCGGGCAGGCGGTTCCGCTGACCCGGCCGGCCATCGAGCATGGTGCAAAGAGAGCCTTGTGCATCCTCCTTGCGGCGGGCGATGACCTGCTGGGGCGATGCCGTGTCGCCGCTTCTGGCGCAACGCCTCGGATTGAATTAGCATCCGATAATCAAAGTTTCGGCCGCGATCCAGCAGGATGCGGATTGCGGAACCAAGGGGGAAGCCGTGCGGCGGTCGCCTGCCGGGCGCCGATTTAAAGGCTGCCTGACGCGGGGCCGGGAGGAGCCAATGCAAAAACTGCAGTCGCAAGGCGTCCATCACATCACGCTGGTCGGCGCCGATCGCCAGACCTCCATCGATTTCTGGGAAGGCGTGCTCGGCATGCCATTCATCTTCGAGCAGCCCAATCTCGACAAGGCGAGTGAAAGCCACCTTTATTTCGACCCGGGCGATGGCCGGCTGATCACCGTCTTCACCGACGAGAGCCGTAGCGCGGTCAAGCGGCGCACGCCGACCGATACCGGCTGTGTCCACCACATCGCGTTCTCGGTGTCGCGCGTGACGTTCGTGCAGGCAGTCGGCCGGCTCGACGAGCGCGCCATCAAGCACAGCGGCGTCAAGGATCGCGGCTTCATGGATTCGATCTATTTCGAGGATCCGCTTGGGCTGCTGATCGAGCTTGCCTCCTACCGGTTCGAGCCGCCCGCGGGCTTCAGCCATGCCGACGTGCTGATGGCGGCGCACAAGATCCGCGTTGCGCGCGGCGACTACAATATCGCCGAGGCGCACCTTGCCGACGCCATCCAGGCGCTGGTCGAGCGATCGCGCGAAACATTGTCCGAGAACCGGGCGGCGAAAAATCCATACTGAACAGGTCAGAGGGAGGACCAGATGGCAAAGGCTGCAACGAAGGGAACGAAGAAGGCCGCCGCCAAGCCGGCAGCGAAGATGGCAAAGCCGGCGGCAAAGGTGACTGCCGCCAAGATGTCGGCCAACGCAGTCAAGCCGGGCGCAAAAGCCGCGCCTAAAGCGACGGCAAAAGCCGCGTCTAAAGCAACGGCAAAGGCAGCGTTTAAAGCCAAGGCGAAGCCGGCGAAGAAGCCCGCGGTCAAGCTCAGCATGCTAAGGCCCAGCGTCAACAACATGACGGTCCGGGTGTTCACGCGAGCGGCCGGGCTCGACCATGCCGAGACCGACGCCTGGGGCCTGACGCGCACGCCGGAATTCCTGGCGCGGAACCCGGCGCATCTGACTCCGATGATCGAGGACAAAGGACTTCCCAGAGGCGTGCTTTGGGAAAGCTGCGCAATCATGCAGTACCTCGCCAACAAGCACGGGCTGGACAAGTTCTATCCGAAGGCGCCGGCCAAGCGGGCGATGGTCGACAGCGCCATGTTCTACCTGGTCGGAACGCTCTATCCCTATGTGGCCAGGGCCACTTATCCGGCACTTGGCTTTCCGCAATATGCCGGCGAGGTCGGCCACAGCGATGCCCATCCCGACAAGAAATCGGAGGCGCAAAAGGCTGCCATCGCCGCAATCGCCGAGCCGCTGGAGGTCTTTCATAGCTTCTTCAGGGACGGCAAGCCTTTCATCGGCGGCAACAACCCCTCGATCGCCGACATCCGTCTGGCGGCGACACTGGAGTTTCTGGCGGTCATCGACTATGCGCTGCCCAGCTGGGCGAAGGACTATATGGCTGCGATCGAGAAGAAGCTCGGCAAGGCCTATGCTGAGCCGGCCGGCGACGTGCGCGGCTACATCGCCCATGTGAAGGCCCAGGCCACGGCTTAAGAAATGCGCGAGGTTTAGGGTTTCGTTAACCAAACCCTTGTCTAGTGTCTCGGTCCTCGCTGCGACCACGGATGTACTGGCGCGATTGCCGAGGAGAAGGAAAGGTCGGCTCAGCGCCGGCCTTTTTGCTTTTCCGCCGGCGCGCCAGCGTCACGGCAGCATGATTTTATCGGGTGCCGGCGCGGTTGAAATTCTATTGTCATCCGCGTCGTTGATCGTACCATGCGAACGGGCGAAAGCGGCGAGGACAAAGCCATGAGAAGCACGGCTAGACTTTCAGCGATCGCAGGCGCGCTGCTGGCGATGCCTTTTCCGGCAGATGCCGCATCGCTCAACACGATGAACGAGGTCGGCGCCGCGCTGCAGGCGTGCTGGACGCCGCCGGCCGAAGCCGGAACTGCCTCGGTCACCTTGAGCTTCAGCTTCAAGCGCGACGGCACGCTGATCGGCCCGCCGAAGCCAACGGCCATCAAGGTCAACGGGGATGACAAGGCGCGTCAGGCCTATGTCGACGCGGCCACCGCCGCCCTGCGAAATTGCCTGCCGCTCAGCTTTTCGCCGGACCTCGCAAAAGGAATTCCCGGGAAGATCTTTACGCTTCAATTCAATTCGCCGAAGGACAACGCCAAAGCAATTCAGCAGTAGAACTGCCAAGTTGCTCAGTTTCGCCTTCGCCGATTTCCAACAGAAAACGGCTATGCTTTCTAGGTGGCGCTTTGTTGCTGGACAGCGCTACGCCGGATTGCGCCTGCGGCGGGCATTGGCGTGTTTTTCCAGTTGCGGCATTTCGAAGACGTAGTCGCTCCAGGCCGATTCCGGAATTTGGCCGGCCAGATAGCATTCCAACAATAGATTTTGCTCGGGTGTCAGACGCCTCGGGGCCCGCTCGTGATCCAGTCCGAGCGAATGGATCAGGTTTCTGGTCAGGCCTGAGACGGTGAAATGAACAGACATCTTCGCTCCCCTTCGTGCTGCGCCGATAACGCCAGACGCCACACAAAGGTTTCACGCGCAGTGAGGAAACACGCGATCTTATCGTAGCTGCTACGCTACTCGCAGACGACGCGATAGCGCTTGCCGGGTTCGCTGACATTCCGGCAGGCGAGCGCCTTCTGTGGCTGGGAGGACGCATCAGCCAAATCCGGCTGAAAGGAAGGGGCCGTCGAAACACGTCTTCGACTGGGGGAACTCACCGGGGCGATCGGCGGCTGAGGAAACACGTCCGTCGCGATCTGCCTCGAGGCTGTTGTTCCTGGCGGGGCCTTGTCCCAAATGCGCCTGACGTCCATCCGGCTTGGAATGATGACGGTTCCGTCGTCGCTGCGCGTGCAGCCGCTTGCCGCGAGCAGCGCCGGACAGAGAACAAAAGTCAGCATTCGACCAAGCATCAGCTATACCCCCACCGATTTTATAGCCCGGCAGCGGTGGGTTCGCCAACGGACGGATTACCGCAGCGAGGTCGGACCGGCGTCCGCCTAAAACCCGTTAACGGCAACGGGCGTGTTCGGTTGCGAATCGTTAAGGTTAGCCGATCGTTAATGCTTGTCGGGCACATTCCGCCGACGAACCGGGAGGGTTCGGCCTGGGGGTAGGGATGGCGGATAGGGACGGTACTTTCGAGATGGGCGCCGCCCGTTCTTTCGAAGGCGCGGTCGAGCGCGGCGAGGCGGCGGTCCCCCGCGCCCCCGATCAGCATGCGGCCGCGACCTCGGAAGCGCTTGCCAATCTTCGCCTGATGGTCGATTCGATGCCGATCGGCGTCATTGTCCTCGATGCCGACCTCAGGGCGGAGATCATCAACCGCGCCTTCTACGACTTCTGGAAGATCGATCCGCTTCGCGCCACTGCCGGCTGCGGCTTCCGCGAGCTGATGGAGGCCAGCCGCGACGCCGACCCCTATGGTGCCGACGAGGTGGGCTGGCAACGCCACATCGCCGAGCGCGAGGCCGAAATCCGGGCAGGCGTTGCCGGTTCCAGGCAGTTGCCGCGCAATGACGGCCGCGTGCTGATCGCCTCGCTGGCACCGCTTGCCGGCGGCAAGCGTCTGATCTCCTATGTCGACATCACCGACATGAAGCATCGCGAGACCGAGGCAGAGGATGCGCGCAAGAATCTCGCCACGGTGCTGGAGTCGCTGCCGGCCGGCGTCATCATCTATGACCGCCACGATGAATTCGTCTTCGCCAACCGCAAGCTGCATGACAGTTTGCCGGCGCTGAAGCCGGCCTGGCAGCCGGGCCGCACCTTACGCGAGGCGCTCGCTCTCGGTCATTCCGCCGGCTATTTCCGGTCGAGCGGCGACGTCGAGATCGACAATGTCTACGGTGTCGACAAAGAACGCTGGCTCGACGCGATGCTGAAGCGTTACCACCTGCCCAATTCGTCCTATGAGCGGCTCAATCCCGACGGTCGCTGGTCCCAGGTCTACGACATGAGAGCGGACGACGGCACATTCATAGGGGTGCGCGTCGACATTTCCGATCTCAAGGCCCGCGAGAAGGCGCTGCGCGAGTCGATGCGGCAGATCGACCTTTACCGGCATGTCATGGACGAATTGCCGGTGGCGGCGTTCATCAAGGCCGAGGATCTTACGATCGAGTTCGTCAACAAGGCCTGGTGCGCGCTGACCGGCATTGCCAAGGAAGACGTCATCGGCAAGACGGACCGGCAGCTTTTCGGCGCCGAGGACGCCGAAAGCTACAGCCATGACGATGCCGAGGTCATCGCGACCGGCAAGGGGCGCGAAGTCGAGGAGCCTGTCAGCCATCGCGACGGCACGGTGCGGCAGCTGATGACGCGCAAGAGCCGCCTCGTCGCGACCGACGGATCGGTGCATCTGGTCGGTTCCAGCACCGACATCACCGAGGTCAAGGCGCGCGAGCGGGCGCTCAAGGAAAGCATGAGCGAGAACGAGGTGTTCCGCAACCTGATCGACAACGTGCCGGTGTCGATCTACGCGAAGCGTTCGGATCTAAGGCAATTCTACGTCAACAAGGGCTGGTGCGATCTCACCGGCTTCAGCAAGGAAGAGGCGATCGGCAAGACCGACGTCGAGATCTTCGGCGCGGACGGCGAAGCTTTCGTCGCCGGCGACCTGGCGGTGCTGCGCACCGGCGAGACGCAGGAGATCGAAGAACAGGTGACGCTGCCGGACGGCAGCGTGCGTCACCAGTTCGCGCGCAAGGGCGCGATGATCGCGTCCGACGGTTCGCTCTATCTGATCGGGTCGACCACGGACATTACGGAACTGAAACAGCGCGAGGCCGAGCTCAGCGAGGCGCGCCGGCGTGCCGTGCTTGCCGACCGCGCCAAGTCGGAGTTCCTCGCCAATATGAGCCACGAGATCCGTACGCCGATGAACGGCGTGCTCGGCATGGCCGAGTTGCTCGCAAAGTCGGACCTCGACCCAAAGCAGAGGACGTTCACCAACATCATCGTCAAATCGGGCAACGCGTTGCTCACCATCATCAACGACATCCTCGACTTCTCCAAGATCGACGCCGGCCAGCTCGTGCTCGACCCGGCGCCCTTCAACCTTGCCGAGGCGATCGAGGATGTGGCGACGCTGGTGTCGACCCGCGCCAAGGAAAAGGACCTCGAGCTCATCGTTCGCGTCCAGCCCGGGCTCGACGGGCAGTTCGTCGGCGACGTCGGCCGGATCCGACAGATCGTCACCAACCTGCTCGGCAATGCGGTGAAGTTCACCGACAAGGGCCATGTGCTGGTCGACGTGACCGGCGAGCGCGTTCCGTCGGGGACGAAGCTCGCCATCTCGGTCACCGATACCGGCATCGGCATTCCCGAAGACAAGCTGAAGCTGGTGTTCGAGAAATTCAGCCAGGTCGACACCTCCTCGACAAGACGGCACGAGGGCACCGGGCTCGGCCTTGCCATCACCTCGCGGCTGGTCGAGCTGATGGGCGGCGAGATCGGCGTCGACAGCGCCGAGGGCAAGGGCTCGACCTTCTGGTTCACCGTCACGCTGCCGCGGGCCGAGCGAGGCGGGCAGCGGATCATGCCGGTCGACGTGACCGGCGCGCGCGTGCTGATCGTCGACGACAATGCCGTCAACCGCGCGATCCTCAGCGAGCAGATGGCTTCGTGGACCTTCGATTCCTGCGCGGCCGAAAGCGGCGCCGAGGGACTGAAGGTGCTGATTGCGGCTGCCGCCTACGGCGTGCCTGTCGACTGCGTCGTGCTCGACTACCAGATGCCGGGCATGACCGGCGCCGAAATGGCGCGCATCGTGCGCAACACCGCCGGCCTCGCGCACACGCCGATCATCATGCTGACCTCGGTCGACCAGTCGCTCGCCAGCGCCGCCTACCGCGATCTCGGCATCGATGCGCAGCTGATCAAGCCGGCGCGTTCCTCGATCTTGCTGGAGACGCTGGTCGCCACCATCCAGCGTCATCGCCACAGCACGGCGGCCATCCATCCGGCCTTGACCGGCGACGTCGAGACCGGGGCCGGCGCGCCGCAGGCGTCCACGGCGCAGGCGACGGCGGCGGATCGCGTCCTGCTGCAGCCGCCGCCGGCGCGTGCCCGTCCACGCCTGGCCGGCGCGGAGGCCGGGCTCGACATTCTCGTCGCCGAGGACAACGAGGTGAACCAGATGGTGTTCACGCAAATCCTGGGCGAGACTGGATACCAGTTCGAAATCGTCGGCAACGGCCGCAAGGCGCTGGACGCCTTCGGCAGGCTGAACCCGCGCATGATCCTGATGGATGTGTCGATGCCCGAGATGAGCGGCCTGGAGGCGACCGCGGCCATCCGCCGGCTCGAAGCCGAGATGGGCACGCATGTGCCGATCGTCGGCGTCACCGCGCATGCGTTGAAGGGCGACCGCGAGCGCTGCCTGGAAGCCGGCATGGACGATTACCTGCCGAAGCCGATCAGCCCGAAGGCACTGCTCGAGAAGCTTGAAAGATGGCTCGGGTCGGACGCGGAAGTCCGCCGCAGCGCCGGATAACAGCCTTTCTGCGCGGCCGTTCACGGCGTCGTCGATGAGGTCCGTCGGCGGGCGTCCAACGCAGACATATGGTGTGATCGCACCATACAAAACGAAGGCCAGGTCAGGACAATGGCTGCTGTCGATTCCGCCCTTCGGTTACGGGCGGGAGCAGCGACCGCCGACAAGGAACAGCGTCGACTCTACCCCAACGGACCTGTTTTCGGCGATGGCCAGGCCATGATCCGCTCTGGCGCACAGGCAACGCGCTCTCGTCCGGATTTTATTTCCCGGCGGCCGGAGATCCGGCCGCCGGGATAATTTTTGATTCAAAAGTCGGACAAGCTACTGATTCCCGCGGCAAACTTCGGCTGGGTCCGCAAATGGCAGCCGCAGGCCCCCCAAGGCATCCCCGTTCAGGCGTTACCGGGCTGACACGAAACTGTCATGCGACTGTAATAATCGAAGTCTATTGCGCTCGTCAGGCGCCGATAGGAAGGGTGCCGAAAGACCACATTCCGAACAGGAGCAGGCCACATGAGATATTTCATCCGCTCGGCGGCCGTTGCGATCGCAATGGCTGCGGCATCCACGCTTTCCCTCTCCGCCGCTATGGCGGCCGACATCTCCGGTGCCGGCGCTACCTTCCCCTATCCGATCTATGCCAAGTGGGCCGACGCCTACAAAAAGGAGACCGGCATCGGTCTCAACTATCAGTCGATCGGCTCCGGCGGCGGCATCAAGCAGATCAAGGCCAAGACCGTGACCTTCGGCGCCTCGGACGCGCCGCTCAAGGGCGAGGATCTCAAGTCGACCGGGCTCGCGCAGTTCCCGATGGTGATGGGCGGCATCGTTCCGGTTGTCAACCTCGAAGGTGTCAAGCCAGGCGAACTGGTGCTCGACGGCCCGACGCTGGCCGACATCTTCGTCGGCGAGATCACCAACTGGAACGACGAGGCGATCAAGAAGCTCAACCCCGACGTCAAGCTGCCCGACCAGGCGATCGCGGTCGTCCACCGTTCGGACGGCTCGGGCACCACGTTCAACTTCAGCTACTATCTGGCCGAAGTCAGCGCCGACTGGAAGTCGAAGGTCGGCGTCAATACCGCGCTCGAGTGGCCGGTGGGCATCGGCGCCAAGGGCAACGAAGGCGTCGCCAATAACGTAGCGCAGACCGGTGGCGCGATCGGCTATGTCGAGTATGCCTATGCCAAGCAGAACAAGCTCACCTATACCGACCTGATCAATAAGGACGGCAAGAAGGTAGAGCCGACCGCTGCCGCGTTCTCGGCCGCTGCGGCCAATGCCGACTGGAGCTCCAAGCCTGGCTACGGCGTCATCCTGGCCAACCAGGCTGGTGCTGCAAGCTGGCCGATGACCTCCGCGACCTGGATCCTCGTCTACCAGAAGCCCGACGATGCTGCGGCCACCACCGAAGCGCTCAAGTTCTTCGCCTGGTCCTACGCCAAGGGTGACGACATGGCCGCCGAGCTGGACTATGTTCCGATGCCCGACGCGGTCGTGAAGAGCGTCGAGGAAATGTGGAGCAAGGACATCGTCGACAGCAACGGCAAGCCGCTCTACTCCGGCATGTAATTCCTCCGGAGTAAGGAGGGCGCCTCGGGCGCCCTCCTGTCTCTTTCGAAATGCGAGGGGCAAATGACAGCCGTTTCCGAAGCCGTGACATCGTCCGCCATACGGACCAGGGAAGCGACGGTGCGCCGCTTCGCCCTGACCGACACGATCTTCCGAACGGTCACGCGCCTCTCCGCCATACTCGTGCTGCTTCTTCTCGGCGGCGTCGCGGTCTCGCTGATCGCCGGCTCGTGGGAGGCGCTGTCGAAGTTCGGCTTCTCCTTCCTCACCACTGAATCCTGGAATCCGGTCACCGAGAATTTCGGCGCGCTCGCGCCCATCTACGGCACCGTCGTCACCTCGGCCATCGCCATCCTCATTGCCGTGCCGATCGGCATCGGCATCGCCGTCTTCCTGACCGAGCTCTGCCCGCGCCCGCTCAGGCGCCCGATCGGCATCGCGGTCGAGCTGCTCGCCGGCATTCCCTCGATCATTTACGGCATCTGGGGCCTGTTCGTCTTCGCGCCATTCCTGCAGACGACGGTACAGCCATTCATCATCAATCTTTTCCACGGCATACCGGGTCTCGCCAGCCTGTTTGCCGGTCCGCCCTACGGCATCGGCCTCCTGACGTCGTCGCTGATCCTCGCCATCATGGTGCTGCCCTTCATCACCTCGATCACCAAGGACGTGTTCGACACGGTGCCAGCGGTGCTGAAGGAATCGGCCTACGGCATCGGCTGCACGACCTGGGAAGTGACCCGGCGTGTGGTCATTCCCTATACGCGGGTCGGCATCATGGGCGGCGTCATGCTCGGTCTTGGCCGCGCGCTCGGCGAGACGATGGCCGTCACCTTCGTCATCGGCAATGCGCACCGCATCAGCGCCTCGCTTTTTGCGCCCGGCACGACGATCTCGGCGACCATCGCCAACGAATTCACCGAAGCCGACGGCGAGCTTTACACGTCCTCACTGGTGGCGCTCGGACTGATCCTGTTCATCATCACCTTCATCATCCTCGCGCTCGCACGCTACATGCTGTTGCGCATCGATAGCCGCACGGGAGCCTGACCGATGTCGACAGCCGCATCGCTCCACCGAAGCCGGAAGCGCAAGAACGCCGTGATGATGGCGCTCTGCACCATAGCGGCGGGCATCGGCCTCGTCTGGCTGGCGCTGATCCTCGGCGCCCTTCTCTATAAGGGGCTCTCGGGTGTCTCGCTTTCGGTGTTCACGGAAATGACGCCGCCGCCCGGCGACGCCGGCGGCCTGCTCAACGCCATTTACGGCAGCATCGTGATGACCGTGATCGGCATCGTCGTCGGCACGCCGATCGGCGTGCTCGCCGGAACCTATATGGCCGAGTACGGGCGCTTCTCGCGCCTCACGACGGTGGTGCGCTTCATCAACGACATCCTGTTGTCGGCGCCATCGATCATTGTCGGCCTGTTCGTCTACGAGCTGATGGTGCGGCCGTTGGGTCATTTCTCGGCGATCGCCGGCGCGGTGGCGCTGTCGATCCTGGTGATCCCCGTCGTCGTGCGCACCACCGAGGACATGCTGAACCTTGTGCCCAACGCGCTGCGCGAGGCCGGCACCGCCATCGGCGCGCCGCGCTGGGTGGTGATCCGCTCGGTCGCCTATCGCGCCGCACTGTCCGGCATCGTCACCGGTATATTGCTGGCGATCGCCCGGATTTCGGGCGAGACGGCGCCGCTGCTCTTCACCGCGCTCAACAACCAGTTCTGGTCGAGCAATCTCAACGCGCCGATGGCCAGCCTGCCGGTGACCATCTTCCAGTTTGCGCTGAGCCCTTATGAGGAATGGCAGCAACTGGCCTGGACGGGCGCACTGATAATCACCCTGACGGTTCTCGGGCTGAGCATCTTCGCCCGCAGCCTTACCGGACGCAGAGAGGACAGATGAAACCGATGTTGTCCACCGACCTGAACGTAGCCGAGACGACCGCCGAGAAGGCCAAGATCGAAGTCAAGAACCTCAACTTCTACTATGGCCAGTCGAAGGCGCTGAAGGACATCAACCTGTCGCTGCCCGAGCGCAGCGTCACCGCCTTCATCGGACCTTCGGGCTGCGGAAAGTCGACGCTGCTGCGCGTGCTCAACCGCATCTACGAGCTCTACCCGAAGCAGAGCGCCGAAGGCCAGGTGCTGCTCGACGGCAAGAACATCCTCGACCGTTCGCAGGACCTCAACCTGCTCAGGACCAAGATCGGCATGGTGTTCCAGAAGCCGACGCCGTTCCCGATGTCGATCTACGAGAACATCGCCTTCGGCGTCAGGCTGTATGAGAAGATCAGCAAGGCCGAGATGGACAATCGCGTCGAACAGGCGCTGAAGCGCGCCGCGCTGTGGAACGAGGTCAAGGACAAGCTCAACGCCAGTGGCCAGAGCCTTTCGGGCGGCCAGCAGCAGCGGCTCTGCATCGCCCGCACGGTGGCGGTGAAGCCGGAGGTCATCCTGCTCGACGAGCCGGCATCGGCGCTCGATCCGCTCTCGACCGCCAAGATCGAGGAGCTGATCGACGAGCTGCAGGCCGACTACACGATCGTGATCGTCACCCACAACATGCAGCAGGCGGCGCGCGTCTCGCGGCAGACGGCGTTCATGTATCTCGGCGAGCTGATCGAATTCGACCGGACCGAAAAGATTTTCACCTCGCCCCGCGAGAAGCGCACGCAGGACTACATCACCGGCCGCTTCGGCTGAGTTCATACGAGGACATAACCATGGCCCATACGGTCGCTTCCTTCGACGAGGATCTGAGGCAGATCAGCCAGCTCATCCGCGACATGGGCGATCTTGCCGGCTCGATGGTCGGCGCGTCGACCAAGGCTCTGCTGAATTCCGACAACGCGCTGGCGCAGCGCGTGGTCTCCGACGATGCCATCATGGACGCGCGCCAACGCGAGCTCGACGATCGCGCCATCACGCTGATTGCCAAACGC
>NZ_RZST01000096.1:0-17292 GCF_003997575.1 Mesorhizobium sp. M1A.F.Ca.IN.022.07.1.1 | reverse complement strand
TGCCAGCAGAGTGCGGAAATCGTCGAAAGGCTTTGCGGTCATATCGAATGCGGTCTCTTTGCAGGAACAGCCAGCGGCATAGCCGCCTTCACCGCCTGGCACAACCGCCCGGCAATGCCGCGAAGCGCCGGTCGACGGCGCATCGCGAAGGGCTTGCATTGGCGTTGCGGTTGCACCATGTGGAGTGAAGGCAAGAGAACAGCATGACCGCCATCGAGTCTCCCTGCATACTCGTCTGTTCCATCGACATGAAAACCGGCTTCTGTTTCGGTTGCGGCCGCACGCGCGATGAGATCGCCGGGTGGATCGCGATGACGCCGGAAGTTCGGCGTGCAGTCATGGCCGAGTTGCCGGCGCGGCTGGAGACGGTCGAACGCCGGCCCCGCCGCGAGACGCGGCGCGCCCGCATGGCGCGCGAGCGCGGCGTGCTGTGAAAGAGCTGGCTGTAAGGAAGGGCTGGCCATGAATCGTCTGTTCTGGGTCGTCATGCTGGTGATCGGCGCCGGCTTGATCCTGCTGATGATGAATGATTCCGCCGGCCGCACCTTCGGCATCAAGAACAACGATTTCAGCAGGCTGATCTGGGTTGGAGTCCTGGTGGCGGTAATCGGCGCCAGCCTTATTCGCTCTGGCCGGCCGCTCGGTGACATGGCGCGCAACTTCGGCGTCTGGGCGGCAATCGTGCTGGCGCTGATCGCCGGCTACCAGTACCGCTACGAGCTGCAGGATGTTGTCAGCCGCGTCACCGCCGGCCTTGTTCCGGGAAGCCCCTTGGCGCTTGGCGTCGATAGTGGCCGTGCCACCGTGACGCTCGACAAGGCCGGCAATGGCCATTTCGAGGCGCGAATCCTCGTCAACGGCAGGCCGGTGCGCACGGTGGTCGACACCGGCGCGACCAGCACGGTGCTGACGGCGGAGGACGCCCAGGCGGCCGGCTTCAACCCAGCGGCGCTCAGCTACACCGTGGACGTCTCGACTGCCAACGGCATGGCGCGTGCGGCAACGGTCAGGACCGACGAGATGGCGATCGGCGGCATCGTGCGCAAGGATATGCCGGTGATGGTCGCGGCGCCCGGCATGCTCGAGCAAAGCCTGCTCGGCATGAACTTCATCGGCTCGCTGTCGGGCTTCGAGGTGCGCGGTGACCGGATGATCCTGCGCGACTAGATTTCCCGATTGCGTCCAAAACAAACAGATGGAGCGGTTCGCCGGTGAAACGCTCTAGCCGCCCGATCCGCCTCAAGCGGCTTCGGTTTCCGCCGCCACGAAATCTATTGCCGCGAACGCCGTCTTCAGCACCTCTGGCCCGGCGCCGGGTCTGCTGGCGTCGGTGGACAAAATCTGCCGGTAGCGGCGCGCGCCCGGGAGACCGTGGAACAGCCCGACCATATGGCGCGTGACATGGCCGAGCTGTCCGCCCTTCTCGATGTGGCGCGCGGCGTAAGCGGCCATGGCGTCCATCAGGGCCGCATAGTCGAAAGCGACCGGCGCCTCGCCGTAAAATGTGGCATCGATCCCGGTGAGGATGCCGGGCGTATGATAGGCCGAGCGGCCGAGCATGGCGCCGTCGACATAAGCGAGGTGCGCCTCTGCCTGGTCAAGGGATTGAATGCCGCCGTTGATGCCGATGAATTGGTTGGCCATCCTGGCCTTGAGCCGATAGACGCGCGGATAGTCGAGCGGCGGGATCTCGCGGTTTTCCTTGGGACTAAGCCCCTCCAGCCACGCCTTGCGGGCGTGCACCCAGAGCGCATCGGTGCCGGCCGTCAGCACGCCGTCTGCGAGCGTGTCGAGAGCGGGTTCGGGGTCCTGGTCATCGACGCCGATGCGGCATTTGACCGTGACGGGGATTGTCACCGCCGCCTTCATCGCCGCGATGCATTCGGCGACCAGCACCGGCGTCTTCATCAGGCAGGCGCCGAAAGTGCCCGACTGGACGCGGTCGGACGGACAGCCGACATTGAGATTGATTTCGTCGTAGCCGAACGCCTCGCCGATCACCGCCGCTTCGGCAAGCTTTCGCGGATTCGAACCGCCAAGCTGAAGCGCAACCGGATGCTCGGCACCGTCGAAGCCGAGCAGGCGCTCGCGTGCGCCATGGATGACTGCGTCCGCCACCACCATTTCCGTGTAGAGCAACGTGCGACGCGTCAGCTGACGGTGAAAGAACCGGCAATGCCGGTCCGTCCAGTCCATCATTGGTGCTATGGCTATTCTGAAATCTTGATACTTCGACATTTTTTTGTTGTTTCAAAAATGTTGGGCCACGTCGTGTGTGGTCTTTTCCCCCACGGGACGGGCCGTTTTTCCGGTTTCCGATGCGTCCGTGCACACGGGGCGCAGACGAATTGGACACCTTCCCTAAACTAAAATCCGGCTCTTGGAGAGCCCAGGTTCGTCACGGGGCATCTCAAGAAAGGTTTTGCGCCGCAGGAACGCCGAGATCGGCGCACGATGCAGCGCCGATCTTTCGCGATCTGGTGGCGCTCCATCCGCCCGGCCTGAAAAAGATGGGCATCAAAATCCTCGATCCAAGGACTTCTGTCGGTACCGGGTTAGATTTCAACCGAACGTTGCGCGCCTTTTTTGGCGAGGAACAGCGCCATTTCTTCCGCAATTAGCGCCTGCTTATGGAACTTTCTGGCCGGTGTTCCATTGCAATCCCATGCAAGAATCTGTCCAGCGGATCCGGACGCGGGCACCGTCCCTACGCTACTCATTGGTGCTGCCGATATACAATGAGGAGGAGGTGTTGCCCCGGCTGGTCGAGCGGATCAGCGCACTGACCGCAAAACTGGACGGAGACACCGAAGTCATCTTCGTCGACGACGGAAGCAGCGATCGAAGCGTGAGCTATTTGCGCGGCATGGTCGCCGCCGAACCGAGCTTCCGCCTGATCGAGCTCTCCCGCAACTTCGGCCACCAGATCGCCATCAGCGCCGGCATGGAAGCGGCCTCCGGCGAGGCCGTCATCGTCATGGACGCTGACCTGCAGGATCCCCCCGAGGTCGTTCTCGACCTGGTGGCGAAGTGGAAGGACGGCTTCGAGATCGTCTACGCAAGGCGCGTCAGCCGCAAGGGCGAAACCTGGTTCAAGCGCGTCACCGCCAGCCTGTTCTATCGGCTGCTGGAGAGGATGACACCGGTCGAGATCCCGCGCGATGTCGGCGACTTCCGCCTCGTCGGCCGGAAGGCGCTGGACACGTTCAAGCGCATGCCGGAGCACGACCGCTTCGTCAGGGGCATGTTCGGCTGGATGGGTTTCAAGCAGGCGGCGGTGCCGTTCGAGCGCCCGGCGCGGACGCTTGGTGAAACCAAATACCCGTTCTGGAAGATGATGCGGCTTGCCATCCATGGCATCATCGGCTTTTCGGAGCGGCCTCTGCAACTGGTGCTGTTGACTGGGTTGGCCATCTCCGCTCTCGCCCTGGCGTTCGGCGCTTACGCCATCGCGGCCTGGATCCTCGAAACCGGCGTGATTGCCGGCTGGACATCCACGGTGGTGATCGTGTCGCTGCTAATCGGCATCAATCTTTTCATGACCGGCGTGATGGGCCTTTACGTCGGCAGCATCCATGCCGAGGTCAAACGGCGCCCGCTCTACGTTATCGAAAGGCTGAGTGGCTTCGACCGGCCGATGCGCGTCGCCTCCCGCGACAAGCGCACTTCGTTTCGCAAGTCCAGGAACGGGGTCACGGCGGATGTCCGAACTCTTCGACAGCTATAGGTCCAGCTACAGTGAGGCAGTCGAGGGCTCGATCCGGTTCTCCGGACTGCGCCATGATTTCTTCCTGCGTGCCAAGGCCGAGCTTCTGCGACGACTGGTCCTCGAGCAGGACCTCCGGCGGGGCGGCGCAGGCGTGCGCGCGCTCGATGTCGGTTGCGGCGTGGGCTCGCTTCATCCGCATCTCGCCGATGTCTTCGATCGACTCGACGGCTGCGACGTGTCGAAGGAATCACTCGCGCGTGCCAGCGCTGAGAACCCGCACGTCGCGTACAGCGTGTGCAACACCTCACGCCTGCCTTACGCGGATGGCATGTTCGACCTGGCGTTCGCCAGTTGCGTCGTCCACCACGTGCCGCCTCAGTCGTGGCTGGATTTCTTCCGCGAGATGCGGCGCGTCGTTCGGCGAGGCGGACTTGGCTGCATCATCGAGCACAATCCCTACAACCCGCTGACCCGTATGGCGGTGTTGAGATGCCCGTTCGACAAGGACGCCGTCCTGCTCCGCGCTGGCAAGGCGGCATCGCTGCTTGAGCAGGCGGGCTTCCGCGACGCGCACTGCGAGCATTTTCTGCTCCTGCCGTCGGCCAAGCCGCTTGCCCGGAAACTGGAAAGCGCGCTCGCTTGGCTGCCGCTCGGAGCGCAGTATGCCTGTGTCGCCCGCGCCTGAGAATCGTCGCGTCGCCGGCACGAAGCTCCTGGGGCGCTTCGCTTCAGTCGGCCTTGTCGCCACAATCCTCTATGCCGTCCTGACTACAATCTTTGCCCGATCGAACTGGCTCGGGCTCGCGCCCGTCGAAGCCTCGCTCGCCGCTTACGCGGCCGCCGCCCTGTTTTCCTATCTGGCGCACAAATCCTTCACCTTCATGTCGGCCGGCTCGCACCGGTCGCAGGCGCCGCGTTTCGTGTTGCTGACCATTGCTGGCCTCGCTATGGCTTACGCGGCACCGTACCTGCTGACGGTGACATTCGGCCTGCCGCTTGCCGTTCCCGTTCTCCTCACTTCCTTGGCCATCCCAGCGCTTAACCTTCTTGTGCTCGATCGCTGGGTCTTTGCAGAGCGCCGCCTGCGCGATGACGGGCCGTCCTGAGGATCAAAGCGTGTCCAACCGAAAAGATCTCAGCTTGATGGCGCGGTTGTAGATGTTGCTCGCATCGGCGCTTTGCGGAATGCCGTCGGGATACTCGATGGCCATGTCCAGTGTCGCCTTGCCAGCCAGCACGGCGTGCGGAATGACGAAGGACACAGTTGTCGCCACATCGCCCGACAGCGTCCCCCGATACACCTCGGTCCCATTGGCCGACACGACGATCCTCTGCCAGGTCTGCGGCGGGCGAATAACGGCGGCCATTTCCAGCGTTGCCCGAAGCCCGTCGCGGAGCGGCGGCAGGGTAAGGCGCAGGCGAGAGCTCTCGCCCAGCGAATGGGTGCCGTCCGCTACTGGCCCCGACCAGCCGCAGACCATCATGGTGGTTGCTTCCCGGGCGCCGTCGGAGCGGAACGATACGGTCCGGCCTGGCGTGTAGCGCCCCACGGCGTCCCGGTTGAGGCATGTGGTGGTCTTGTCGATGTAATAGGCGCGGTAATCGTCGCTGACATTCGGGCTGAGGGCAAGCGCCAGGATGGCGATCTCGGCTGCCGCAAGTGCGCCCGCCAGCGCGTAGCCGGCACCCAGGATTACCGGCCTGGTCGATTCCGTCAGCTCAGACCAGCGCAAGATAGCCTCCAAGCCAGGCCACGGTCATGAAGTAGCAGGTGAAGAGGAAGACAATCAGCGCAGCGACCAATGTCGCCTTCGAGCCCGACAACAGCACCGCCGTCAGCATCGTCAGCGGCGCGAGGCCGACGACATAGCGGACCATCGAAGCCAGATTCGAGGTCAAAGGCAGGATGATGGCCATGGCGCAGAACAGGGCCGCGCCAATTTGCCTGCGCGCCGCGAGCACCGCCGCCAGCGCCAGTCCCACGATTGCCGTCGACGCGCTCCATTGCGGCGCACTGGGCCACCAACCGGCCCCGGGGTGATAGGACAGCCCCGCCCAGAGGAACAGCAGCGGGTTGCCGGCCACGCGCCCGAACGCGCGCTGGACATGCACGAAGGCAAAGCCGTCCCCGACCGTGACGTAAAGGTAGAGCATGTAGGCGAACAGGCCGGCGGGCGAGATGAGTATGGCGATGATGAGATCCGGCCGGCCGAGCAGCCAGCGTGGGAGGCCGATGGCCGACCCGCCCTTGGCGCGATGCTCCTCAAACATGCGAATGACGATCGCGAACACGGCCAGCACGCCGACGACCCGCGTTGCCGAGAGCAGCGCGCAAGACAACCCCGCGGCGAGATGGTTCGAGCGTTTGAGCGCCAGGAAGAGGCAGGACGTCAAAAGCACGAAGAGCGGCTCGGTGAGGAAGGTGGCAAAATAGAACGAGAACGGGCCGCTCAGCAGGAAGGCGCAATAAAGCACATAAGCCCGCATGTTCCTGTCCATGAGCGGCCATGCCACCAGGCACGAGACATAGCCGCACGCCAGCGATGCCGCCGTCGCAATCGCGATCGTGGAGAAGGGCAGAATCGTGCGGACCGCCGCCACCAGCATCGGATAAAGCGGAAAGAACCCCCAGCGCCCGACATTGCTGCGGCCAGGAATGGGAAAACGCTCATAGCCCTGTTCGGAAATGCCGACATACCAGGAGCAATCCCATTTGCAGAAGGCGCGGGCATAGGCCGCTAGGCTCGGATCCGGCGACACCGATGCGAATGCGGCGTAGCGGATGACAAGACCGCTCAACAAAAACAGCAGCGGCACTGCCGCCACCGCGATCACCGTGAGGCGAATGCCGCTCTTCGCACGCGCCACATCAACTGCCAAATCCGCCTCCAACCGCCCGGATGGCATCCGCGTCGTGCCGGCATCCCTCGCCAACACGCCTCTCGGTCCAACGCTGCATACCTAAAGGGGCGGTGGGATTTTTAGTTCCGCTGCACGATATTCCGGCCGTCATGCATCCAGTGGACAATCTGCCGGTAGCGGCGCGCCGGCGACAAGCCATGAAAACAGTCCGGCGTATGACACGACCAGCCGCTGGCCCCGGTGGAAGCCCCCTCAAACGCTCTTTCAGGGAATTGAAACAACGCAACTCGTGCCAGTAAGGACACAACACCACCGGGACGTCGGCCTCAGGCCGACGTCTCATGCTGCCGAAGGATTCGAACGTGCTAGCGCCTTACAGCGTAGACATTGTCCATCGAAACGCCACCCAGAGGCAGCGCCATCTCGTCGTCGAGAATCCGAGTGATGCGGGCAAAGCCGACAAAAGCCTTTCTCGCCTCCTCAGCCGACATCTTGCCAGCCATAGCTGCCGAGCAGCAATTCACGGCGCATTGATAAACGGGGCCGCGCCTCCCCGTTGGCCACTTCCGCAGGAACACCATCGCTTCGGAGACGCTGTCGACTTCCTCCAAGGGGTATCCCTGCCCACGCGCGATCCGCACTGGGGTAAAGAAATGCAAGCGATCCATCACTATCCTCCCGGTCGACCGCAAAGCGGCCGAACCCGCATAAACGCATGTCCAGGGGTTTGGTTCCACACAATTTTGGTTGCTGGTCGAAAAAGTTCGGAACCGGACAGGGCGCGATTGGCAAGCCGACTCAAGTAAAGGCGATTCCTGTTTTGGCGCGACGAGAAGCGCGATTCTCATTGAATGACTTTAAGGCCAAAGCCGGCAAATGGATTGCTTGTCGGCTCCCCAGCGTCAGGCTTACCCTCACCAGTTAACGCGGGGACGCCGCGTTTTGCAAAAGGGGACAGTTGCAATGACTATACAAGGCGCTTCGCCGGACCTCTACAACGAGGATCTGGCTCCGGCAACAGTCAGGAACTGGGGGCCGTTTTCAATCTTCAACGTCTGGACTTCCGACGTCCACAGCCTCTGGGGCTATTATCTCGCCGCGAGCCTTTTTCTGTTCTGCGGCGGCTTCGTCAACTTCATCATCGCCATCGGCATCGGCTCGCTGATCATCTACTTCCTGATGAACCTTGTCGGCTATGCCGGCGTGAAGACCGGCGTGCCCTACCCTGTGCTTGCGCGCGCCTCCTTCGGCATCTGGGGTGCCAACATTCCGGCGCTGGTGCGCGCCGTCGTCGCCTGCTTCTGGTATGGCGCCCAGACGGCCGCCGCGTCGGGCGCAATCGTCGCGCTGCTGACGCGGCTGCAGTGGTTCGACGAATTCAACCGGACCTCGCATCTGCTCGGCCATTCCACCCTGGAGGTGATCTGCTTCGTCGTCATATGGGCGCTGCAGCTTTTGATCATCCAGAAGGGTATGGAAACGGTGCGGCGCTTCCAGGACTGGGCCGGACCCGCCGTTTGGGTGATGATGCTGATCCTGGCGATCTATCTCTGCGTCAAGTCGGGCACCTTCGCCTTCACCAGCGATATTCCGATGGACGTGCTGCTCGACAAGACCAAGGATGCCGGCGTGCCAGGCGAGCCGGGTTCGTGGACCGCGCTGTTCGCGGTGGCGGCAATCTGGGTAACCTACTTTTCGGCGCTCTACCTCAACTTCTGCGACTTCGCCCGCTACGCGCCCAACAACGCGGCGCTGCGCAAGGGCAACATCTGGGGCCTGCCGGTCAACCTGATCCTGTTCTCGCTGGTCGCCGGCGTCACCACGATCGCCGCCTACGACGTCTATCACGAGGTGCTGCTCCACCCCGACCAGATCTCGGCCAAATTCGACAGCTGGTTCCTGGCGGCGCTTGCCGCGCTGACCTTCGCGGTGGCGACCCTGGGCATCAACGTCGTGGCGAACTTCGTCTCGCCGGCCTTCGACTTCTCCAACGTCTTCCCGCGTCAGATCGACTTCAAGAAGGGCGGCTATATCGCGGCGCTGATCGCGCTGGTGCTCTATCCGTTTGCGCCGTGGGAAGGCAGCGCTGCCTCCTTCGTCAACATCATCGGCGCGACGATGGGGCCGATCTTCGGCGTGATGATGGTCGACTATTATCTGATCCGTAAGGGCGAGGTCGACGTCAACGCGCTCTACCGCGAAGATGGCGAGTTTCGCTTCCAGGGCGGCTGGCACGTCAACGCCTTCATCGCCGCCGGCATCGGCGCGATCTTCTCCTCGATCCTGCCCAACTTCACCAACTGGCTGCCGTCCTGGTGGGGCGTCTATGGCTGGTTCTTCGGGGTCGCGATCGCGGGCGCAGTCTACTATGTGCTGCGCACAATGGCGCTCGGCGCCGGCGCACGCATGGCCAAGGCTTAACACAGTCGGGGCGGCGAAAGCCGCCCCATTTGCTTCGTCTCACTTGCCTACCATTTCGGGCCAGCGTCTTTGCGCTTGAAAAAGTTGCGTCAGGGCAGTTCGACCTCGGGCTCAATGATGTAGATGGTAGGATCCATTTCTTCAGGAGAGACAGCGACCACGTCCTTGCCTGTTGAGTCTATATAGCTGTCCGTAACAGCAAAGCCCGCCAGAAGCTGGTCGTCCGTGAAAGGATATCAGGAACCGAATTCGTGGGAGTAAGACGCGATAGCCAACCTTGCCAAATCCGCGTTGTCATATAGATCGACCTCGTAGTCCCCAGTGCGGGCCAAACAGTCCATCAACATCGGAAGAGTAAAACCCTTTGTCCTCGAGCACGCATTGAAGGAGCGCGACCTGCGATCAGGAACTTAGCTTTTGGTCAGTTGAAACACCGGATCCTGCGATCCGCCCGCTGCCCGCCGAACACCGGCAAAGGCGACGAGAAACGGCAGGGTTGAGCTTGCGAGCACGTGCCTTCGTGTCACCGGAACGGTGGAAGTCTCCGATACTTTCGGAAGATTCCCGCTTTTCGCTTCGGACCAATATTTTCGAAGTCGAACATCGCCATTCTCCAAGCCGCGGAGCACCATTTGCTGGCACTAACGCCGGCCAGGCGAGTTCTGCCAAAGCGCTCCACGCCCAGCGACAAACCTTGGCTCCGGACCTCATCTTATCGTATCTTTGCCTCGGAACGGAGCTTACGCGGAGGGCGCAGGTTGGAGAGGCGAGTTCCCGTCCGGGTTGAAAATGTTCGTTTATACGAACTTGCGCTCGCAAATCAACGCCGGCGGTGTGCACTCCCCAAGAGCTCCAAAACGCCCTGCGCCCGACTTTTCGATCCTTGACTGCTCACCATGATGTTCGTCCGACCTTTTTCTAAATGTGGGGAATGGCAATGGAAGAGAATGGGTTTCGTCTGATCGTCCGCTGCATCGGTTCCGTCGCCCTGTTTGCTTTTTCCTCCCAAAACGCATTCGCAACCGATAGCGCGCGATGCGTTGCGAACATCGAAAAAGTGATTGCCGATGGGTCGGTTCCGGCGAAGGCAACGCCGCTGCCCTCGGAGCTCAGCGCGAAGCTTGACGCTGCGGTTCGATCCGCGCTGCCCAAGACGGCGGCACCAGGTGTCATCGTCGGCGTGGTGACACCTTCCGGAACATGGAAGGCGGCGTATGGCAAGGCCGACCCTTCCGCCGGCACACCCATGGCTGTGGGGATGCACACGCGCATAGGTTCAGTTACCAAGACATTCACCGGCACGGCGATCATGCAGCTGGCCGAAGCTGGGAAGCTGTCGCTTGACGACAAGATCCAGAAATACGTACCCGGCATCCCCAATGGCGATCGGATCACGCTCCGCCAGCTCGCCGATATGACCAGCGGCATTGCGAGCTATACCCAAAGTGCAAAATTCCAAGATGTCTTGTTCTCCAAGCCTCAAACGATCTTCACGCCCAAGGAGCTGGTAGCCATCGGCGTGGCAGAATCGCCTCTCTTCGAGCCCGGAGCCTCGTTCAACTATTCGAACACCAACACGATCCTGCTCGGCATGGTCATGGAGCAGGTTACTGGAAAGACCGTCGGCGAGGTTTTCAAGGAGCAGATCTTTGATCCGCTGAAGCTCAAGAATACGTCCTGGCCGGGCGACTCGGTGGATTTGCCGGTGCCCTATGCTCAGGGCTTTACCCTGCAGGGGGATTTTGCCAAGCCGGATGCACCAAGCAACGCGACGAACTGGAACCCATCCTGGGGATGGACTGCAGGGGAACTGATTTCCAATATCGACGATTTGCTGGTTTATGCTCGGGCACTGGGCACCGGGAACGGCTTGCTGGGGGCAGCTGCGCAGAAGGAGCGGCTGACCTTCCCGGGCGCGGCCGGCTACGGGATCGGCGTCGGTTGCATCGGCGGCTGGGTGGGCCACACGGGCGAACTGCCAGGCTACAACACGACCTTGTTTTACAAGGCAGGTGCGGACATAGCCGCCGTGGTCCAGACCAACAGCGACATTGCTTCCGGCGATTGCAAGGCGGAGCCGACGCTGACCGACGATCCACGCGACACGGTCTGCTCTTCGCCTGCAACGCGTGTATTTGTTGCGGTTTCAGAGGCTCTTGGCCAGCCGTATACGCCGCCCAACCCCCACTGAATGCCCGATAAGAGCCGAGACGGCTCGACAATTTTGCAGCGGCTCACCCGTTGTGAGCCGCTCCGTCTCCTCGTTTGAAGCACGGCGGAACTCTGTGTCGGGCTTTCCCGGCATCGCTCTAATATGAACCGATGAGTTGCAACAGGAATCGCGTGCCGGTATGGCCAGCTCTTGGCTGTCTTGGAACGGTATTGCGATTATCGCCCCCGCATTGAGGTGCTGTCCGAAAGAAGCTTGCCATCCCTACCCCGGCCGAGCCCAGTTCTTCTTCGGTGTAGTCCACGCCCGTGTCGTGCTAGGCACTTGTAAGCCTGGCTGAGATTTACTTACAAACTCACGATGCCCCCTGACATGTAGACTTCAGCAAATCTTATCAAATCCCCCGTTTTGCCAGCTTCTCGAAACGAGAATCATCTCCAGATTGCGTGCAGGTGTTTCTCAGCGGCCTTTCATCGGAACGGTCGCCTGCCTCAGATTTCGGTGAACGATCGAGGAATCGGATTCGCCCTGCTCCGGCGCGGAGGGTTGAGACTTGAGTAGTCGGGGCGGCGAAAGCCACCCTTATTTCAACCTATTTGGCGACCATCTCGGACAGTCTGCGCACCGTGTTCCAGTTGCGCGATGTGCCGATCCCCATGCACTTGTGGTTTGCTGCGGCGAGCAGCCGCGAGCTTGGCCGCTCGCGCGAAAAGACGACCCAAATATCGCCGTCGACCGACAGCACCTTCTCGTCCGCGGCGGCATAGGCTGTAAGAGCCGCTGCGGCTTCTTCCGGCGCCGGCCGGCGCATCACCCGCACCGCGACCTGATCGCCGGCTTTTGCCGATTCGTCCGGGAACGGATTGGCGGCAGCAAGCTTCAGCCAGTCTTCTGCGTCGCGCACGATGATATCGACATGGCGGCCGAAAGTCTCTTCGAAGGCCTTTTCCAGCCGCCGTTCGAGACCGGAAACGCTGGCCGTCCGCGCCTCGAAGACCAGATTACCCGTGGCGACCAGCGTGCGGACGTTTTTCAGCCCGATGGCTTCGGCCATCGCCTTGAGGTCGGACATGACAACGCGCCGCCCCTCGCCCAGGATGATGCTGTAGAGCAGCGCGACGTAAGTTCGCATGGTCGCCGGCCGATCGTTTAAACCAGCCGCGACTGCTCCACCGCCGCTTCGATGAAGCTTGCAAACAGCGGGTGCGGTTCGAGCGGGCGGCTCTTCAGTTCAGGGTGGTACTGCACGCCGATGAACCAGGGATGGTCGGGATATTCCACCGTCTCCGGCAGCACCCCGTCTGGCGACATGCCGGCAAAGACCAGGCCACAATCCTCAAGCCGCTGCTTGTAGTCGATGTTCACCTCGTAGCGGTGCCGGTGGCGCTCGGAGATCTGCGTGTCGCCGTAGATCTCGGCGATCTTCGACCCCTTGGCGAGGTCGGCTTGATAAGCGCCGAGGCGCATGGTGCCGCCGAGATCGCCGGTAGCCCTGCGCTTCTCCAGCATGTTGCCCTTCAGCCATTCCGTCATCAGGCCGACGACCGGCTCCTCGGTCGGGCCGAATTCGGTGGAAGAGGCATGCTCGACGCCGGCGAGCGACCGCGCAGCCTCGATGCAGGCCATCTGCATGCCGAAGCAGATGCCGAAGTAAGGCACCTTGCGCTCGCGCGCGAACTTCGCGGCCAGGATCTTGCCCTCGGAGCCGCGCTCGCCGAAACCGCCGGGAACGAGAATGCCGTGCACCTTCTCCAACCACGGCGTCGGGTCTTCCTTCTCGAAGATCTCGCTCTCGATCCAGTCGAGCTTGACCTTGACGCGGTTGGCAAGCCCGCCATGCGACAGCGCCTCGATCAGCGATTTGTAGGCGTCCTTGAGGCCGGTGTATTTGCCGACGACGGCAATCGTCACCTCGCCTTCCGGATTGTGGATGCGGCTGGAGAGCGCCTGCCAGGGCTCCATCCGCGGCTTCGGCGCCGGATCGATGCCGAAGGCGGCGAGCACTTCGGAATCCAGCCCTTCCTTGTGATACGCCATCGGCACGTCGTAGATGTGCGGCACGTCGAGCGCCTGGATGACGGCGCTCTCGCGCACATTGCAGAACAGCGAGAGCTTGCGGCGCTCTTCCTTGGGGATCGGCCGGTCGGCGCGAACCAGAAGGATGTCGGGCGCGATGCCGATGCCGCGCAATTCCTTGACAGAATGCTGCGTCGGCTTGGTCTTCAATTCGCCGGCGGTAGGGATGTACGGCATCAGGGTGAGATGCACATAGACCGCGTTGTTGCGCGGCAGGTCGTTGCCGAGCTGGCGAATCGCCTCCAGGAACGGCATCGCCTCGATGTCGCCGACAGTGCCGCCGATCTCGCACAGCACAAAGTCGTAATCGTCATTGCCTTCAAGGACGAAATGCTTGATCTCGTCGGTGACGTGCGGGATCACCTGCACGGTCGCGCCGAGATAGTCGCCGCGCCGCTCGCGCTCGATGATGTTCTTGTAGATGCGGCCGGTGGTGATGTTGTCCTGCTGGTTGGCCGAGCGGCCGGTAAAACGCTCATAATGGCCGAGATCGAGATCGGTCTCGGCGCCGTCGTCGGTCACGAACACTTCGCCATGCTGATACGGCGACATCGTTCCGGGGTCGACATTGAGGTAGGGATCGAGCTTCTTGATCCGCGCGCGATAGCCACGCGCCTGCAGAAGAGCCCCAAGAGCTGCTGCAGCGATGCCTTTTCCGAGTGAGGAAACCACGCCGCCTGTGATGAATACATATCGCGCCATGGGAGTCATCGCTTAACGCGGCCTGATTGATTCCGCCAGAGAAAAAACCGCCGCGAAGGCTTTTTCCCAGATGGCGCTGTTTCCGGACGGGCATTTCTCTGAAGCATGCCGCCCAAAACTGTGCAGTGGTTTTGGGAGAACGGCAGGCATCAGAACAGAAACTCGAAAGCGCGGCACCAGCGTCTTTCAACGCGACGCGCTTTGATCAAAGAAAAAGGGCCGGTGGTGCCGGCCCTTTCGGCAGTTTGCTTCAACGCGTTAGATAATAACGACCTTGGTGCCGATCTTAACGCGGCTGTAGAGATCCATGACGTGCTCGTTGATCATGCGGAAGCAGCCGTTGGAAGCGCTGGTTCCTATCGACTGCGGTGCAATGGTGCCGTGGATGCGCAGATGCGTGTCCTTCTTGCCCTCATAGAGGTAGATGGCGCGCGCGCCGAGCGGGTTTTCGCCGCCACCGGGCATGCCGTCCTTGTACTGGCCATAGTGCTTCGGCTCGCGCTTCTGCATGTCGAGCGTCGGGATCCAGCGTGGCCATTCCTGCTTGTCGCCGACGGCCACCGTCCCCTTGAACTGCAGGCCTTCACGGCCGACTGCGATGGCGTAGCGGCGCGCGGTGGAAAACGATTCGACGAGGTAAAGACGGCGAGCAGTCGTGTCGATGACGATCGTCCCGGGCTCATAGCCGGTGAAGGCGACGTCCTGCGGCACGAACTCCGGCTTCACCTTGAACGGCCTCTTGGCATCCTTCTTGGCGAGCGCCGAATCAAGCGCGCGGGTCTCCGGCAGATAGTTGATCGAGGTCACCGAGGAACCGCCGAACAGGCCGGCGAACAGCCCGCCGCTGCTCGCCCGCTTCTGGCCGGGTTGTTCGCTTCGCAACTCACCGTTGTTGCCGGTGGCCGTGATGTTCATCGCCTCGGCCGGGATTGGCTCCTCGGCCTGGAGCGAGGCGATCGGCGCCACGGGCGTGAGCGGTTCGATGATCTTGACGGTCTTCTTCCCGGGCTTCGCATCAGCCACTTCGGCCGGCGCGGCCGAACCCTTTTTGGAGAGCCATTCCTGACGCGCCGCATCCGCCTTGGCCTTGGCCGCCTCACGCATTGCCAGCTTGCGGGCTTCGAGCGCCTTTTGCTTGGCCGCTTCCTTGTCGGCAGCGATCTTGGCCTCGAGCTTTTCGATCTGTGCGAGGTCGTCCGGAGTCGGGTTTTTCTTCTTCTTGAGAAGCCTCAGCTGCGATGCGTCGCTCTTGGCGGCGACGGGAATTGCGTCGGTCTTCTCTACCGACGGCGAACCGGCCAGGTTTGCCGGTGAGGCAAAGGCCGCGGAGCCCATGCCGAATACGGCACAGAATCCCAAAAGGATGAAGCTGCGAAGCTGCATGGCGAAGATCCGATTTTCTATGCTAGTTGCCCAACGGCGTCGCCCGGCGCCCCCCAAGGACGCCGAAAAGTGCCGCGCGCAATCTATAATCGATTAGCCAGCGCGCCCTCAAGCTGAGCGACGCGTTACATTTGGTTGAATCTTCGTGATCGAGCGGCATTTGCCGCGACTGTGTTCAAAGAACAACAGATCGCGGCAGCAATGCTTGTCCGGCTACTGGTTCGGAACCTGCGGGGTGACCGGCAAGGTAACGCCGTTCGCGGCCGGCGGCGTGGTCGGATTCGCGGGCGCCGGTGTTGCGGGAGCAGTGGCCGGGGCCGTGGTGGTGCCGCCATTCGACAGCGGCGTCGTGGTTGTCGTTCCGCCCGACGGGGCGGCCGGCGCGGTGCCGCCAGCCGGCGCCGCCGGCTGCGAGCTGCCCACCGGACCGGTGGCGCCCGGCAATTGGTTGAGCACGCCCTTGCCGGCATTGCCCGAGGTCGAAGCCGGTGCCCTGTCGAGGATGTCGATCGGCTTCTCGCCGTAGCGGGCAAGGATGGAGAGCGCGAGCGAGGTCACGAAGAAAGCCGCGGCCAGGATCGCAGTCGCGCGGGTAAGCGCGTTGGCTGCGCCCCGCGCCGTCATGAAACCGGAACCGCCACCAATGCCGAGACCGCCGCCTTCGGAGCGCTGCAGCAGCACCACGCCGACAAGGGCGAGCACGACCATAAGATGAACGACGATCAGTACCGTTTCCATAATTTATCCTGGCGAGGCCTTGCGCGGCCGCGCATACGACCGGTGATTTGGAGGCGGCTCCTTACAATGCTTTGGCGGCATTTCCAAGCCCGTGGCCGGGAATATGGGGAGCATTGCAACGATTTGGGCCGCGCCCCTGCCGCCGTCTGCGGCTATGACATGTGCATATAGGCTTCGGCAATGGCGAGGAAGTCGGCCGCCTTCAGGCTTGCGCCGCCGACCAGCGCGCCATCGACATTCTCGACGCCGAGCAGCTCCACAGCATTGGACGGCTTGACCGAACCGCCATAGAGAATGCGCATTCTGGCCGCGGCATCGCCGAGCAGCGCCGTCAGCTTGCCACGGATATGGGCATGCGCCTCGGCGACGTCGGCCGCGGTCGGCGTCAGGCCGGTGCCGATGGCCCAGACGGGCTCGTAAGCGATGATGGTGTTGGCGGCGGTGGCGCTCGCCGGCACGGAACCGTCGAGCTGCCGCGACAGGACATCGAGCGTCGCGCCGGCTTCACGCTCGGCGCGCGTCTCGCCGATGCAGATGATGGCCACCAGCCCTGCCCGCCAGGCGGCCGAAGCCTTGGCATTGACGATCGCATCGTGGTCGCCGCATTGCTCGCGCCGCTCGGAGTGGCCGACGATGACATGGCTTGCGCCGGCATCCTTCAGCATCTCGGCCGAAATCTCACCCGTATAGGCGCCGCTCTCCTTGGGGTGGCAATCCTCGCCGCCGGCGCGAACCGGTGTCCGCGAAAGGATCTCTGCGGCCCGGTGAAGCAAGGTAGCCGGAACGCAGACCAGGGCTTCCGTCTCCGCATCGAGGCCGCTCATGAAGCCGTTGCCGATCATCCTCAACTCGTTGAGCGAGGCGCTGGTGCCGTTCATTTTCCAGTTGCCGGCAACGAGCGGACGGATTCCAGGGGTCATGGCGTCGAGTTCTCCAGGCAACATAAGGCAGCGCCCTCACTACCAAAATCGGGCCACAAAGCAATCGACAGTGGGCCGGAAGGACGCTATTGCGCTTGTTTCAGAGTCGGCGCATGCGAAAATGCGCAAAGATCGGAAGTGGGCATGCTTGGTATTTTGAGAAGCGCGGCGGGCACCTGGGTCGCGAAAGCTTTGCTGTCCTTGCTGGTGGTGAGCTTTGCCGTCTGGGGTATTTCCGGGCGCCTGTCGGGAAGCTTGGCTGGCCATCATTCGGTGATTACCGCCGGCGGCACCACGGTTTCGATCAACGA
>NZ_RZST01000095.1:0-17545 GCF_003997575.1 Mesorhizobium sp. M1A.F.Ca.IN.022.07.1.1 | reverse complement strand
GTCGAAGCCAAGCACGGTCTGCAGGATCAGCGGCGCGCGTACGCTGGCCTCGATCGCCGGATGTGCGCAGGCAAACATCAGCCTCAGCCGCTCGTCGGGCAAATCCTCGTGCGTCATGCGCGCCTCCGCCTCTTCGGCAATCAGCTGCAGGTGGCCGCGGGCCGCCTCGCCGGTCAGCCGCCGCCGCACGGCGTCGACGTCGCGGCGGCGCGCCACAGCCAGCAGCCAGGCCTCCGGCTTTTCGGGCACGCCGCTCTTCGGCCAGCGCTCCAGTGCGGCGGCGAACGCGTCGGCCAACGCGTCCTCGGCGCCGGCAACGTCGCGCATGCGAGCAGCGAGATAGGCAACCAGCTTGCCGTAGCTCTGCCGGGCGGCCGCCTCGGCCGCCGCCCGCGCCGTCTCCGGGCGCTTGTCCATATTGCTAGGACCGGTAGTCGGTCATTTCCCAGATCGGCCGCACCTCGACCGTGCCGGTGCTGGCTGCCGGGCAGCGCGCGCCCCATTCCATAGCGGTGTCGATGTCGGTCGCTTCGATCATGTAGAAGCCGGCAAGCTGTTCCTTTGTGTCGGCATAGGGACCGTCGAGCACATTGGTCTTGCCGTCGGCGAGCCGTATCGAAGTGGCCGCCTGGGTCGGACGCAGCCTTTCGCCGGCGAGGTACGCGCCGGACTTCTTCAAGGCTTCGGTATAGGCACCGTAGGCGGCAAGCGTCTGTTCGGTCTTGTCGCGCGGCGCATTCGCCATTGCCGCTTCGTCATTGTAGATCAAAAGCATGTATCGCATGGTCTTCTCCGTTTTCTCGAAGGCCGCGTCGTCGCGGGCCGACCTATGTCGTGCGGCCACGGCCGATTTCGACAGGCGCCGCGAAAATCTTTCGCCTCCAAAGCAATCGAGCGCAAGCCGACGCTTTCGCCACCCCTCGATCGTTCGTCTAATGGCTGCAATTGCGGGTTGGCATTTGGCGTCTCCTGTCTAAACTCCCAGCTTCGCGCCGGCAGAGGCGGCGCGGCGCGACCATCAGGAGGAGGAAACAAAATGCTCGATTTCAGGACGAAATTTGTTGCCGCCGGCGCTTTGGCATTGTCGCTCGGCCTCGGCGCCATGTCGGCCGGGGCACAGGAATTCATCACCGTGCTGACCGGCGGCACGTCGGGCGTCTACTATCCCCTCGGCGTCGCGCTGTCGGAAATCTACGGCAAGGGCATCGAAGGCGCCCGCACTCAGGTGCAGGCAACCAAGGCATCGGTCGAGAACCTCAACCTGCTGCAGCAGGGCAAGGGCGAGATCGCCTTCGCGCTCGGCGATTCCGTCAAGCTCGCCGCCGAAGGCAACACCGAAGCCGGCTTCCCCGGCAAGCTCGACAAGCTGCGCGGCATAGCCGCCATCTATCCGAACTATATTCAGATCGTCGCCAGCAAGGAGTCCGGCATCAAGACCCTCGCCGACCTCAAGGGCAAGAGCCTGTCGGTCGGCGCGCCCGCCTCCGGCACCGAGCTCAACGCCCGCGCCATCTTCGCTGCCGCCGGGCTGAAATATGAGGATCTTGGACGGGTCGAGTACCTGCCATTCGCAGAGTCGGTCGAGTTGATCAAGAACCGGCAGCTCGACGCCACGCTGCAATCGGCGGGCCTGGGCGTCGCCTCGATCCGCGATCTCGCAACTTCGGTGCCGATCAACGTCGTCGCCGTGCCGGCCGAGGACGTCGCCAAGATCGGCTCGCCCTATCTTTCGGTGATCATTCCCAAGGGCACCTATGAGGGCCAGACCGAGGATGTCGCCACCGCCGCGGTCGGCAATTTCCTTGTCACCCGGGCCGATGTTTCCGACGAGACCGCCTATCAGATGACCAAGCTGATGTTCGAGCATCTCGACCAGCTCGCCGCCGCCCATGCCGCCGCCAAGGCGATCGATCCGGCCAAGGCGCTGGACGGCATGCCGGTGCCGCTGCATCCCGGCGCGGAGAAATATTACAAGGAAAAAGGGCTGATCAAGTAAGCGAGGATGGCGCGGCAGTCTGCTATGGAGCGCGTCGGATGAGCAAAGCAACGTCTGGAACAACGACCGACGGCAATTCGACCACTTTTCATCTCCCTGTCGCCGAAGAACAGGTCGAAGGCCTGCCGCCTGGCTTCGGCGGCGGCATCGCCGGCAAGGCGGCCTTCCTGCTTGCCGTCGCCTTCTCCGTTTTCCAGATCTACATCGCCGCCTATGGCAGCCTGCCCAGCCAGGTGGTGCGCGCCATGCATGTCGGCTTCCTGCTGCTGCTCGGCTTCGGCCTGATCGCCAACCTGCGCGCCACCGGCGTAGCGGCGAAGGCCGCGTTCTGGACGCTCGGCGCGCTCGGCTTCGGCACCGGCCTCTACAACTGGGTCTTCTACGCCGACCTCATCCGCCGCTCCGGCTTCCTCACCACGCCGGACCTGATCGTCGGCACGCTGCTGGTGGTGCTCGTCTTCGAAGCGGCAAGGCGGCTGATGGGGCTGCCGCTCGCGGTGATCGCCTTCATCTTCCTCGCCTATTGCTTCGTCGGCAATCACCTGCCGCCGCCCTTCATCCATCGCGGCTACGATTTCGCCCAGCTCGTCGACACCTTCGCCTTCGGCACCGAAGGCATATACGGCACGCCGGTCTATGTCTCGGCGGCTTACATCTTCATCTTCGTCGTCTTCGCCGCCTTCCTCGAACGCGCCGGCATGATCGCGCTGTTCAACGATTTCGCGCTTGGCCTGGTCGGCTCCTGGCGCGGCGGTCCGGCCCAGGTCTGCGTGCTCTCCTCGGCGTTGATGGGCACCATCTCCGGTTCGGGCGTCGCCAATGTCGTGGCGAGCGGCCAGTTCACCATTCCGCTGATGAAGCGCTTCGGCTTCCGCTCGGCCTTCGCCGGCGCCGTCGAGGCAACGTCCTCGATGGGCGGCCAGATCATGCCGCCGGTGATGGGCGCGGTCGCCTTCATCATGGCCGAGACGCTGAACGTCCCTTACGCCGAGGTGGTGAAGGCGGCGATCATTCCGGCGTTGCTCTATTTCGGCGCCTGTTTCTGGCAGGTGCATCTGGAGGCGGGCAAGGCCGGCCTGCACGGCATGGCCAAGTCTGAGCTGCCCAATCCCTGGGATGCGGTGCGGCAGCACTGGCCGCTGGTGCTGCCGCTTGCCGTGCTGGTTTACCTGCTCTTCGCCGGCTATACGCCGATCTTCGCCGGCACCATGGGCCTGGCGCTGACCATCGTGCTGATCCTCGGCACGCCGCTGGCGGCGCTGATCGGACCGTTCGCCTTCCGCGTCGTCTTCTGGCTGGCGCTCGGCCTTGCCGCCGCCTCCTTCATGCGCTTCGGCGTCAACATCCTCGGCCTCGTCATCGCGGCGCTCGTTGTCGCCTGCGTCACTTTCAAGGGCGGTCGCGAGACGCTGCGCATCTGCGTCGAATCGCTTGCCGAAGGGGCGAAGAACGCGCTGCCGGTCGGCATCGCCTGCGCCATCGTCGGCATCGTCATCGGCACGCTGACGCTGACCGGCATCGCTTCGACCTTCATCGGCTGGATCATCTCCATCGGCGAGAACAATCTGTTCCTGTCGCTGCTGCTCACCATGCTCACCTGCCTGGTGCTCGGCATGGGCATCCCCACCATCCCCAACTACATCATCACCTCCTCGCTCGCCGGCCCGGCGCTGCTGTCGCTCGGCGTGCCGCTCATCGTCAGCCACATGTTCGTCTTCTATTTCGGCATCATGGCTGATCTCACCCCACCGGTGGCGCTCGCCGCTTTCGCCGCGGCGCCCATGGCCAGGGAAAGCGGGCTGAAGATCGGCATTCAGGCGACGAAGCTCGCCATCGCCGGCTTCGTCGTGCCGTTCATGGCCGTCTACACGCCGGCGCTGATGCTGCAGGATGCAGGCCCGATCGCGGCTTCGTTCGGCTATCCGGTCGAGGTCGCCTACGTCGTCGCCAAAGCCTGCATGGGCATCGTGCTCTGGGGCGCCGCCGCCGTCGGCTTCCTCGCTCGCCGCATGGCCTGGTGGGAGCGCTTGGTCGCCTTCGCCGCCGGCGTGCTGCTGGTGGCGGCGCTGCCGCTCACCGACGAAACCGGCTGGGCGCTGGCGCTGCTCTGGATCGGCTGGCACTGCTGGCGCGCGCGCCAGGCATCCGCGGCCGGCCCTGCATGAGCCTGTGCATCCTCGCAGCCGGCAAGACGGTGACGCTTGCCGTTGCCGCCTTTACCTTGTCCTGGACGCATTCGGTGGAACGGACGCGCTGGCAAGAGGATTGGAAGGTGACGCCGGCAGGCCTGCGCGTCGTCGAAGCGCGCGTCAAGGGCTCCGGCGCCGGCATGGAGCCGCCGGAAGGCTCGGTGCTGCGGGACGGATGGTGGGTCTATGCGCCACGGATCGGGCCACAGCTGCGGCTGGTGCTCGCGGCCTCCGGCGCAACCGGGGGAGGCTGGACCTTGTGCACGGCCAAGGGCTGTCGCGAGCTTGGCGGGACGGCCGGGGATACGGTCGCGCTCGAAGCCTGCGCCGGTTCGAGCCAGCCGCGATAAAATCCGCGTCGCGATCGAAAATCACCGGCACGAGCCTGGCCTTGGTACCGCCTCGTCCTTTGCAATAGGCCTCGGCCTGGCGAGCGAGCGGCCGGCGACGAGCAAGGTCAGACGCGGCTCGCTCTCCAGCAACTGCACGATGCGTCCGCCGAAGGTGCCGTAACCGCCGACAATCAGAAGCTTCATCCGACCCTCCGATCTCAACTGATCAGCCGCTGCCGCAGCTCGGCGGAGGGGATCTCGCAGCTGTCTTTGCGGCCGAACAGCGCATAGCGGTTCTTGGCGATGCGGTCGTACAGCCAGTCGCGCAGCGGCCGCGGCAGGACGAGCAGCAATCTCGCGGCGCGCCACGGCCAGCCGAGCGCCGCCATGACGGCGACGAAACTGTCGAGCTTCGTGAAGGCGGCGCCGTCGATGATGGCGAGGTTGCTGTCGTAATCCTCGGTCGGCAGGCCGTGCTCACGAAACAGCGCCTCGCCGAGCGGCGATTGCGCGGTGGCCAAGCGGAAGCGTTTGTTCCGGTCGATCTTGAGGACGATCTGGACGAAGCCCGAGCAGAACACACAGACGCCGTCGAACACGAGCAGCGGCTGGCGGGCATCGTAAGCTTGGCCTGGGAGGAGGGGACGTTTCTGTTCGGACAGGTCGGTCATGTCGGCCCCGGCTGCTTGTGCCCCTAGGCACTAAGCTAGGGGGACACTAAGCCAGCCGGCGGCGGCGTCAAAGTCGCGGCGTTGTCGCACGCCTGCCGTCGATGACGGCGGGGCGCTCGTCACGATAGGTCGTGGCGCGGGTGTCGGCGACCGGCTTGCAGATCCGGCTGTTGTGGCGGCTGTCGAGCATCGTGGTCAGTGCGTGCCGATGCCGAGCTGGTTGCCGCGGCGTGCGCAGGCCGGGCCCGGGCCGCGCATGTAATAGCGCTCGGGCCGATAGGTCGGCGCGACGAATTCGCGGATGGCGGCGGCATAGCCGGCGATGTGGTTCCAGAAGTTCATTTTCCCTGTCCCTGTCCCGTTTTCGGATGTCCCTTCCGAATTGCGGGGATCATAGCCTCGAGGCGTGAATAGTCGGTGAACGCCATGTTAATTTCTGGTCCGAAACGCGTTGCATCGTGGCCGGAATGCGGCTGATTCGCGGTCTTTCCACGCCTTTTGTCGCGTTTCCGGCTCGTGTGACTTTTGCATCACATATGTTTCGTCTCTATGTCGCTTGGGCGCGCTTCTGTTTCACGCATCGAAGGTGGCTTGAAATTTCCGTGCGGCGTCGTCC
Organism: Mesorhizobium sp. M1A.F.Ca.IN.022.07.1.1; assembly: GCF_003997575.1. Classification (NCBI taxonomy): domain Bacteria; kingdom Pseudomonadati; phylum Pseudomonadota; class Alphaproteobacteria; order Hyphomicrobiales; family Phyllobacteriaceae; genus Mesorhizobium; species Mesorhizobium sp. M1A.F.Ca.IN.022.07.1.1. The sequence goes on along the minus strand of NZ_RZST01000095.1, from coordinate 11,741 downwards.
GCCGGCAGGAACCTGCCCTGCGCGGTGACGTTGATCGATCAAGGCCGGGGCCGAACCCGGCCGCGTTGGCGGCGGACCGGCCGCGCAACTTCCAGACAACACCAGACATGGAAGGCAACCGCCATGGGTTTCTTTTCGAAGGACATCAAGACGCTGGACGACCTCTTCGTCCACACGCTGCGCGACATCTATTATGCCGAAAAACAGATCGAGAAATCGCTGCCGAAGATGATCGACAAGGCGACGGATTCGCAATTGAAAGCCGGTTTCGAGAAGCATCTCGCGCAGACCAAGGGCCACATCGAACGGGTCGAGCAGGTATTCGAGCTGCATGGCGTCAAGGCCAAGACCGTCAACTGCCCCGCCATCGACGGCATCCTCGAGGAGGCTGACGACGTGAGCGGCGACGTGGAGGACAAGGAGGTCCTCGATGCCGCGCTGATCGCCTCGGCTCAGGCCGTCGAGCATTACGAGATAACGCGCTACGGCACGCTGATCGCCTGGGCCAAGCAGCTCGGCCGCAGCGACTGCGCCAATGTGCTGGCCAAGAACCTCAAGGAAGAAGAGGCGACCGATCGCAAGCTCACCGAGATCGCGGAAAGCAAGGTCAACCTGCAGGCTGCCGAATAGCTAGTTGTGAGCCCGAAAGGCCGGCGGACAGCCGCCGGCTTTCGCCTGCCCGGAACCGAAGCGGAGCCTTGGCCGTTGCGATGGCACCCGCCTGCCAGGGAGGTCGCCGTGGCGTCTACGTCCAGGCGCAGATCCGCATAGGAGCACGATGTCATGGCCGGCCTCGAGCAATACCACGCCAAGCGCGATTTCCGGAAAACCTCGGAGCCGGCCGGCCAGCTCGCGCCCAGCAAGAAGACCGACGCCGGCGGCATCTTCGTTGTCCAGAAGCATGCCGCGACGCGGCTCCACTATGACTTTCGGCTCGAGCATGATGGCGTGTTGTGGAGCTGGGCGGTCACGCGCGGACCGAGTCTCGACCCGCACGAGAGGCGGCTGGCGGTGCATGTCGAGGACCACCCGATCGACTATGCGTCTTTCGAGGGCACCATTCCGAAGGGCGAATATGGCGGCGGTTCCGTCCTCGTCTGGGACGAAGGCCGGTGGATCCCCGACGGCGATCCGGCCAAGGGGATGAAGAAGGGCCATATCGACTTCGAGCTCGAAGGCCAGAAGCTCAACGGCCGCTGGCATCTGGTCAGGCTGAAGCCGCGCCCGCGCGAAAAGCGCGACAACTGGCTGCTGATCAAATCCAATGACGCCGCCGCCCGCCCTGGTGAAGACATACTTGGAGAGGCGCCGCAATCGGTAAAGTCGGGCTTGACCATCGAGGAGATCGGCGAAGGCAAGACGGCCAAGGGCGCCAAACCGAGGGTCTGGCATTCCAACAAGCCGGCTGCAGGCAAGGCAAAATCCCCACGCCTCGAATTCGTCGAGCCGCAGCTGGCGACGCTCGAAAAGAATGCGCCTTCCGGCGAGGAATGGGTGCATGAGGTGAAGTTCGACGGCTACCGCATGCAGGCGCAGATCGCCGGCAGCGATGTCCGGCTGCTGACCCGCACCGGCCTTGACTGGACGAAGAAGTTCGAAGGTCCGGTCGTGGCCGAGCTTGCCGGACTGAAATGCCGCGACGCCATCATCGACGGCGAGATCGTCGTGTTGGCCGACAGCGGCGTGTCCTCCTTCGCCATGCTGCAGGCGGATCTCTCGGCCGGCCGCACCGACCGCTTCATCTACTACGTCTTCGACCTGATGCGGCTCAATGGCGAGGACCTTCGCCGCGAGCCGCTGGTCGAGCGCAAGCAGGCGCTGGCCGAACTGCTCGGCGAGCGGTCGGAGCAATCCGCCGTCCGCTTCAGCGATCATTTTGCGGAACCAGGCAGCGTCATGCTGCAGCATGTCTGCCGCATGGGTCTCGAAGGCGTGGTGTCGAAACGTGCCGACGCGCCCTATCGCAGCGGCCGCGGCCTCACCTGGATCAAGTCGAAGTGCACGCTGCGCCAGGAATTCGTCATCGGCGGCTACTTGCCCTCGGACAAGACCGGGCGCGGCCTGCGCTCGCTGCTGGTCGGCTATCATGAAGGCGGCAAGCTCAACTATGCCGGCCGCGTCGGCACCGGCTTTTCCGGCAAGGTGGCTGCGGACCTCAAGAAAAAACTCGACAGCCTCAAGACGACGAAGTCGCCTTTTTCTGCCGCCGTGCCGAAGGGCAAGGGCCTCGTCTGGGTCAATCCCGAGCTTGTCGGCGAAGTGGAGTTCCGCAGCTGGACATCCGACCATATAATCCGCCACGCCTCGTTCCAGGGGCTGCGCGAGGACAAGCCGGCGGAGGACGTGGTGCAGGAAAAGCCGAAGCAAGCCGACGGCAAGACAAAAAGCGGAGCAAAGGCGAGCAGCGGCAGGACCGAGACAAAAACCTCGGCCGGAACGGCGAAGACCTCGGTGAAGCTGTCGCATCCCGACAAGCTGCTGTGGCCCGACGAAAAGGTCTCCAAGCAGGATCTCCTCGATCACTACGCCCTGGTTTGGCCGCGAATTGAGCCATTCGTCGTCAACCGGCCGCTCAGCCTTGTGCGGGCGCCCGACGGCATCCATGGCCAGCGCTTCTTCCAAAAACATGCCTCACCGGGCATGAGCGACAAGATCGCCAGGATGAACGATCCGACCGACGGCGAGGAGATCTTGTTCATCAGGGATTTCGACGGGCTTGCAGCCCTTGTCCAATACGGCGTCGTCGAGGTTCATATCTGGGGCTCGACCGTCGACGAACTGGAAAAGCCGGACCAGATCATCTTCGACCTCGATCCGGACGAGGGCATCGGGGTCGAGGCGGTGCGTGCCGCCGCCCTCGATATCCGAGCCAAGCTGAACGACCTGTCGCTGCCGACGCTGGTCAAGACGTCTGGCGGCAAGGGCTATCACGTGCTGGTGCCGCTCAAGCCCTCCGCCGAATGGGACGAGGTGAAGGACTTCGCCCATGATTTCGCCCGCGCCCTGGAGCAGGCCGCGCCCGACCGCTACACGGCGACGCTGTCGAAGAAGGCGCGCACCGGCAAGATCTTCGTCGACTACCTGCGCAACGGCCGCGGCGCGGCCACGGTCGCGCCCTATTCCTCGCGCGCCAAGAAGGGCGCGACGGTGTCGATGCCGGTGACCTGGCCGGAGATCGAGAAGGGCCTGCCGCCCAATGCGTTTCCGCTCGGCGACGCCACGACGCTAAAGCAGCTGAAGAAGGCCGATCCGTGGGCGGATTTCTTCAAGCTGGGCAAACCGCTCAAGCGGGCTTAGCCAACAGCCGAGCCGGCCAGTCCGTCACGCCAGAAATACCCTCTCGAACTCCTGCTTGCCCTTCGGCGAGAACACCACGGCGCGGCTGTCCTTGTCGCGCCGCGCCCATTTTTCGACGATGACCTTGTCGAGGATGGCGGCGCCCAGCGCGCCGGCCAGATGCGAGCGCCGCACGCTCCAGTCGAGGCAGGCGCGGCAGATCGGCCGCTTCGCTTTGCTGTCGATCTCGATGCCGAGCGCGGCGAAATGCGAATTGGCTGACGGCGACAGCCTGATCTCGTTCTCCTGGCGCAGCAGCAGCTTCCGGTCGACCAGACGGTCGAGCATCGCCACCGCCTGCTCGCCGGCAAGATGGTCGTAGCACACCCGCGCCACGCGCATGGCCGCGTCGCGCGGGCCGGGCCGCACCCGCTTCGGGCCGACCGCCTCGGCGACGCCGATGATCGCCTCGAGCATGCCCGCCACCTGCGGGCCGGCAAGGCCGTAGTAGCGATGCCGGCCCTGGCTCGCCAGCGTCAGCAACCCGCCGTCCATCAGCTTGGACAGATGCGAGGACGCGGTGGGCAGCGACACGCCGGCTTCAAGCGCCAGCTCCGACGCGGTCAGCGCCGTGCCGCCCATCAGCGCGTTGAGCATGTTGGCGCGGGCCGGGTCGCCGACCAGGCTGGCGATGCGGGCGATATCGGGTCCTTCACGCATAGTTCGATCCTCATCGAAGCATTCCCGTGAGGGAAGCGCTATTCTCAGGCGAGATCAAGGAGCTCGGCAAACGCTGCTGACACCAGAACGTCTAGCACAGCCGGTGAAGCGATGTTTCGACCGTGGTCGAACCGTCGCCGCCAGCAAGCCCACCGACCCAGTAAGCCAATCGACGAGGAGACCGAAATGACCGTCACCTGCTTCATCCGCTACGAGATCGACCCTTTCGGCAAGGCCGCGTTCGAGCAATATGCGCGCGCCTGGGGTCAGGCCATTCCGCGCTGCGGCGCCGAGCTGATCGGCTATTTCGCGCCGCATGAGGGTTCGGCCACCACGGCTTACGCGGCCTACAACATCGAGAACCTCGCGGCCTACGAAGCCTATCGCGCGCGGCTTGCCGCCGACCCGGCCGGCAAGGCAAACTATGAGTTCGCGCGGCGCGAGAAATTCATTCTCAAGGAAGACCGGATCTTCCTGAAACTGGTCTCGGCACCGCATGGCCCGAGGCAGGTCTTTCGCACCGACGTAACGGTCAAAGAAGGGATAGAGGCATGATCGCCGTCATCTTCGAAGTCGAGCCGGCGGAGGGAAAACGTGACGCCTATCTTGGCATCGCCGCCGAGCTCAAGCCCCTGCTCGACGGCATCGATGGCTTCATCTCGGTCGAGCGCTTCCAGAGCCTGACCGATCCGAGGCGCGTGCTCTCGCTGTCCTTCTGGCGCGACGAGGAAGCCGTCAAGGCCTGGCGCAACACCGAGGAGCACCGGCAGGCGCAGAAGGCCGGCCGTGGCGGCATCTTTGCCGGCTATCGTCTGCGCATCGCCCATGTGGTGCGCGATTACGGGCTAAATGAAAGGGCTGAAGCGCCCGAAGACAGCCGCATAGTGAATGGGTGAAACGCGGCTCTCCCTTCTCCCCTTGTGGGAGAAGGTGGATCGGCGCGCAGCGCCGAGACGGTTGAGGGGTGTTCCAGCGGAGTGAGACGTCGGCGTTCCCTGGAACACCCCTCATCCGTCGCCTTCGGCGACACCTTCTCCCGCAAGGGGAGAAGGTGGGTCGGCCCTCACGCATTGCCGATCAGCACACCCGCTCCGAACACCAGCGCGCCGCCCAGCACCACCTGGAAGGCGGCGCGCCAGAACGGCGTCTGCATGTAGCGGTTCTGGATGAAGGCGATCGCCCACAGTTCGAAGAACACGACGATCGCGGCAACGATCGTTGCCGTCCAGAAATAGGGAATGAGATAGGGCAGCGCGTGGCCGAGTCCCCCCAGCGTCGTCATGATGCCGACGGTGAGCCCCCGCTTCACCGGCGAGCCGCGCCCCGAAAGTTTGCCGTCGTCGGAAGCCACCTCGGTGAAGCCCATCGAGATGCCGGCGCCGATCGAGGCGGCGAGGCCGACGAGGAAGGTCTGGAAGGTTGCATGGGTGGCGAAGGCGGCGGCGAAGATCGGCGCCAGGGTCGACACCGACCCGTCCATCAGCCCGGCCAGCCCCGGCTGCACATAGGTGAGGATGAACTGGCGCTGCTCGGTTGTCGCTTCCTCCTCCTTTACCTCGCCCGGGACGTGCTCCTGTTCGAGTTCATGCGCGGAGTTCTCGTGGCCGAGTTCCGCCGCCGCCAATTCGTCGAGCAGCTTCCGGGTCGACGCATCGGTGGTGCGCTTGGCCGCCTCGACATAGAAGCGATAAGCCTGCCGCTCCATGTCCTCGGCCTGACGGCGCACATGCTCGATGCCGAGCGGCCGCACCAGCCAGTCGGGCTTGCGTTCGTAGTAGCCTCGCACATGCTCGCGCCGGATCAGCGGGATGCGCTCGCCGAAGCGCTTGCGGTGAAGCTCGATGAGGGAATCGCGGTGGCCGTCTTCCTCCTCCGCCATGGCCTCGAACACCTTGGCCGATTGTGGAAACTCTTGTGCCAGCCCGTCGGCATAGGCCCGGTAGATGCGTCCGTCGTCCTCCTCCGACGAAATCGCCAGCGCCAGGATTTCCTGCTCCGACAGCGAATCGAAGGAGCGGCGGCCAAAGCCGAAAACACGGGAAAGCATGAGAAAATCACCCTAGTTTAGAACGATTCTAAACTAGGGAATCGTTTGCCGAGGGTCAATCGCGAACGCCGCGGGACAGGCAGAATTCGTCGATCCAGCTTTCCGCTCGCACCCTTCATTATTGCCGAATGTTCACCTATATGGAACGCATTAGCCAAAAACGAAGGAAACACGGGATGACGGACAAGAAGCCCCCGCACGCATTCGATCCAAAGCCGGTTCTCGATCTCATCGCCAGCATCGAGGCCGACCTGCAGCGGCTCAAAGGCCTGGTCGAGCAGCAGGCCGAAAAATTCGACCCCGCCAATCCGCACAACAAGACGCTGGACGGCAAGCTGACCGAGGAAGGCGTCGAATGCTGCTACCGCATGTTCGACGACGGCAAGTCGCGCTACACGGTCGCCCAGCAGATGAAGATCTCTTTTGCTGCCGCCACGCATCGTTTCAACAGCTGGCGCAAGCTCGGCGGCAAGAAGCGGACGCGCGCGCTGCTGGGGTGAGCAGCGGCCGCCCTTCGCTTCGTCATCCTCGGGCTTGACCCGAGGATCATGCCGCGAGCGCTATCACGGAATGCAGAAGCGAGAGCGCGCTCTGGAGGACCCTGCGAAGAGTGTCCGTTCTGCTTCGGCTGCCCGCATCGCGAAGGTGCCGACATGGATTCCCGCGTCGCCTCGCTCCTTGCTCCGCCTGAGACTGACGAAGGTGACGGCCGTCGACGCTATCATCGCCAATATTGTCTCCATCACATTTTTTCGTTGGCGCGCCGCGGCATTTTCCGTGCAGCATATGTGCATCATTCTCACGAGGCCCACCATGACCGCCCTCCCCGGCATCTCCGACATCCACGTCGCTGCCGCCAGGCTTTCCGGGCTGATCGTCGAAACGCCGCTGATCGAATCGCCGGAGCTCAACAAGCGCTATGGCGGCCGCATCCTGTTCAAGCCGGAGACGCTGCAGCGCACCGGTTCCTTCAAGATCCGCGGCGCCTACAACAAATTGTCGTGCTTAAGCGAAGAAGAGCGCAGCCGCGGCGTCGTCGCCTTTTCGTCCGGCAATCACGCGCAGGGCGTCGCCGCTTCGGCCGCCATGTTCGGCGTCAGGGCGGTCATTGCCATGCCCGCGGACGCGCCGGCGCTCAAGGTCGGCAATGTGCGCAAGATGGGCGCCGAGGTGGTGCCTTTCGACCGCTTCAAGGACGACCGCATGACCATCGTTCGCCCCTATATCGAGAAGGGCATGGCGCTGGTGCCGCCCTTCGACGATCCGGCCATCATTGCCGGCCAGGGCACCATCGGGCTGGAGCTGGTGCGCCAAGCGAAGGCGCTGGGCGTCAGCCTGGACGCAATTGTCGTGCCCTGCGGCGGCGGGGGTCTGTCGAGCGGCATTTCCGTCGCGGTGAAGGACGCCTCGGCACAGACGCAAGTCTGGGCGGTCGAGCCGGAGCATTTCGACGACACGCGCCGCTCGCTCGCCAAGGGTGACCGGGTCTCGAATGAGCCCGGCCACACCTCTATTTGCGATGCGATCCTGACCGCCGAGCCCGGTGCCATCACCTTCGAGATCAACCGCAAAAACCTCGCCGGCGCCATCGCCGTCTCGGACAAGGCCACGGCGCAAGCCATGCGCGACGCCATGGCGTACTTGAAGCTGGTGGTCGAGCCCGGCGGCTGCGTTGCGCTCGCGGCGCTCGCGTCCGGCGAGATCGATCTCGCCGGCAAATGCGTGGCGGTGGTGCTTTCCGGCGGCAATGTCGATTTCGGCACCTACGCGGAGATCATGGCGGCGGCGGCCTGATCGGTCAGTCGCCGCTCAATCCAGCGTCCGCCGGAACCGCACCAGCGCAACGCCGGCAAACAACGCCACGAACACCACCAGCCAGCCGATCTCGGTCGCCACAGCCGGCAGTTCCGCGCTCTTCAGCATGACGGCGCGGGTGATGCGCAAAAAATGCGTCAGCGGAAAGATCTCGCCAAGGATCTGGGCCCAGCCCGGCATGCCGCGATAGGGGAACATGAAGCCCGACAGCATGATCGAGGGCAGGAAGAAGAAGAAGGTGAGCTGCAGCGCCTGCATCTGCGTGCGCGCGATCGTCGAAATCGTATAGCCAAGCAGCACCAGCGCCAGCACGAAAACCAGCACCGCCGAGAGCAGGAGAGACAGCGATCCCATGAAGGGAATGGAAAACAGGAGCTTCGCCGCTGCCAGCACCACCACCACCTGCACCGCGCCGACCACCAGGTAAGGCAGCACCTTGCCCAGCATGATCTCGAGCGGGCTGGACGGCATGGCCAAAAGGTTTTCCATCGTGCCGCGCTCGGTCTCGCGCGTCAGCGCGATCGAGGTCATCATCACCATGGTCATCTGCAGGATGACGCCGAGCAGGCCGGGAACGATGTTGTATTGCGAGATGCCTTCCGGATTGTAGCGCCGGTGCACGACGACATCGAGCTGGCCGCGCGCCGCCTCCTTCGCCGCTTCCTGCATGCCTTGCGCTCTCAGCAGCGCTTGGCCGGCGACGGTGCTCAGCGTCGAGATGGCACCGCTCGCCACCGCCGGATCGGTGGCGTCCGCCTCGATCAGGATCTGCGGATTGTCGCCGCGCTCCACCCGTCGCGCGAAATCGGCCGGGATGGTGACGACGAAGGCGACATCGCCGCGCGACATCAGGAACTCGGCTTGCGACGCACTTTGCGCCACATGGTCGAAGCGATAGTAGCCGGTGGTCTGCAGCGCCGAGACCATCGCCCGCGTGTAGGGATCGCTGCTGGTCGCGACGAGTGCTGCCGGCAGGCTCTTCGGGTCGTTGTTGATGGCATAGCCGAACAGCACCAGCTGTATCAGCGGCACGCCCAGCATCATGGCGAAGGTGATGCGGTCGCGCCGCATCTGGATGAATTCCTTGATCAGCAGCGCGCCGAGTCTCGAGAAGGAAAAGATCGCTCTCACGCCATCTCTCATGCCATGTTGTCCTTCGAGCCGGACATGAACTGGATGAAGACATCTTCCAGGCTGGTCTCGCCCGGCGCCACCGTCACCCCTTTGTGCTCCTTCTCGACATCGGCGAGCGCCTTTTCGAGGGCTGCCTTGTCGGAGCCGACGACATGCAGCGTGGCGCCGAACGGCGCCACCTGGTCGACGCCCGGACGCCCCTGCAGCGCCTCGGCCACGCGGTCGAGCCGCGGTCCCTGCAGCACGAAGGTGGTAAGGCCGGCATTCCTCACCACCTCGTCCACGGCGCCGGTGGCCAGCATCTTGCCGTAGGAGATGTAGCTGATGCGGTGGCAGCGCTCGGCCTCGTCCATGTAATGGGTGGAGACCAGCACGGTGAGCCCGCCGCTGGCCAGGCGGTGGATCTCGTCCCAGAACTCGCGCCGCGCCTTCGGGTCGACGCCAGCCGTCGGCTCGTCGAGCAGCAGCAGCTTCGGCTTGTGCATGATGCAGGCAGCGAGTGCCAGCCGCTGCTTCCAGCCGCCGGAAAGCGTGCCGGCGAGCTGGTTGCGGCGCGTCGTCAGGCCGAGTTCCTGCAGCGTTTGCGAGACATACTCCTCGACCGGCTTCAGCTGGTAGAGCCGCGCCACGAATTCGAGATTCTCGCCGATCGTCAGATCCTCGTAGAACGAGAATTTCTGCGTCATGTACCCGACTTCGCGTTTGATCTTGAGCGCGTCGGTAAGGATGTCGAAGCCGAGCACCGTGCCCTCGCCCGCATCCGGCGTCAAAAGCCCGCACATGATGCGGATGGTCGTCGTCTTGCCCGAGCCGTTCGGCCCGAGGAAACCGACGATCTCGCCCTCGGCGACCGCCATCGTGACATGGTCGACGACGGTCTTGTCGCCGAAGCGCTTGACCAACCCACGGACGTCGATGACGTTCATCTGTCAATATCCGCCAGGTCGACATCGACGATCTGGCCGGGCTGCAGCGGATGGGCATCGCCCTCCGGCCGCGCCTCGACGAGATAGACCAGCTTCTGCCGGTTCTCGAGCGAGTAGATCACCGGCGGGGTGAACTCGGGATCGGGCGACACATAGCTGACGCGTGCCTTCAAATCCGGCCCGCAGCCGTCGCAACGGACGCTGAGCAGGGTGCCGACCTTGACCGAGGAGAAGGCCGTCTCCGGCACATAGACGCTGAGTTTTACCGCGCCGTCGGGCAGCATCGAGATCACCGGCGCGGTCGGTCCGGCCGTATCGCCGGGATTGCGGATCACGTCGTCGATGCGGCCGGGCGAAGGCGCCGCCAGCACGCGCTTGGACAGGCGCCACTCGGCTTGCCCCAATTCCGATTGCGCCTGCTTGACCTGGTTCTCGGCAGCTCTGATCGTTTCGGCCCGCGCCGGCAGGCCGCCGACGGCAAGGTTCGCCTCCGCCTGGCCGACCTGCGCGTTGGCGGTCTCCAGCGAAGCCGAGGCCGTGTCATAATCGGCCTGGGTGCCGGTGCCGCGCTTGTAGAGATCGCTGGCGCGGTCATATTTGCGTTTGGCGTCGGCAGCCTGCGCCTTCGCCATGTCCACCTGCGCCTTGAGCACGGCGATCTCTTCCGGCCGCTTGCCCACCTTGAGGTCGGCAAGCTGCGCCTGCGCTTGGGCGAGCGCGGCCTGGGCTTGCGCCACGGCGATCTTGGCATCGGCGCTTTCCAGCGTCACCACCGGCGCGCCCGACTCGACACGGTCGCCGCGCTTGACCGTCACGGTCTCGACCTGCGCGACTTCGATCGGCGCCAGCAGCACATATTCGCCTTCGACATAGCCGACGGCAAGCGGGGCGGCCGGCGCGCAGGCGCCGAACAGCTGGGCCGCGAGCGGCAGCGAACAGAGTAAGCTCATGATTTGACCTTCCTGCCGGCGGCTGCGTCGCGCGCCGCAAGCATTGCCCTGAGGTTGTCGGTCGCGACCGCCACGACCTTGGCGGCCTCCTTGTCGCCGATCTCGCGCCAGCCCATCCTGCGCATCACCGCCTCGCGTCCGATGCGGAAATAGATGACCTGCCCGATGATGGTGAACACGGTGAGCCTGGTGGCCTCGCTCTCGGCCGGTTCGCCGGTCGCCTGCTCCCAGATCTGGCACAGCCGGCGATGCGTCGGTTCGAACACGCCGGCATAAATGCGGTCGAGCGCCGCCGTCGGGTGTGAGAGCTCGCGCAGTACGAATTGTACGATCTCGCCGGCCTGGGGACTTGCCACGACAAAGCCGACCATCCGCGCCAGCGCGGCAAAGAGCTGCGCCCGGGCGGCTTCCGGGCTCGAAGGGGCCGCCGGCTGGGGTGCGCCGAGCGCCTGGCCGGCGATCCCCTGGATGGTCTCGACGATGAAGTCGGCGGCGGCGGCGCGCAGCCCCTCCTTGCCGCCGAAATGATAGGCGATCGAGCCGATATTGGCCTTGGCCTCGGCCGCGATCTCGCGCGTCGAGGTGCCGTCGAAGCCCTGCCGGCCGAACAGCTTCAGCGCGGCCTGCACCAGCGCCGCGCGCGTTTGATCGGCGGGAGAGGCTTCGCGTTGTGGCCCTTTGGCGTTCATTTGTTTGCTCATTGCACCCGTTTAATCACTCGATTGATTAAAGTCAAATTGAATTCCAACGCGGCTTGCCATCTTCCTGCGGGCGGGCTTTAGTGCGCGGCCATGGGCAAGGAAGTCGAGCGCAAGTTCCTGGTCGCTGATCCCGCCTGGCGCAGCCTGGTCGAGGCGCATATCCGCATTCGTC
>NZ_RZST01000094.1:0-17674 GCF_003997575.1 Mesorhizobium sp. M1A.F.Ca.IN.022.07.1.1 | reverse complement strand
GCCAAGGTCTCGACCAAGATCGATCTTTTGATGAACCTGGTGAAGAAGGTCGACGCGCTGGTCATCGGCGGCGGCATGGCCAACACCTTCCTCGCCGCGCGGGGTACCGATGTCGGCAAATCGCTCTGCGAGCATGACCTGGCCTCCACCGCCAAGCAGATCATGATCGAGGCGGCCGAAGCCGGCTGCGCCATCATTCTGCCCGCCGACGGCGTCGTGGCGAAGGAATTCAAGGCGGGTGCCGCCAGCCAAACCGTCGCCATCTCCGACGTGCCCGCAGACGGCATGATCCTCGATGTCGGCGAGAAAACCGTGAAGAGCGTCGCCGATTGGATCGACCGCGCTGCCACGCTGGTCTGGAACGGCCCGCTCGGTGCATTCGAGATCGAACCCTTCGACCGCGCCACGGTGGCTGCGGCAAAGCATGCGGCAGCCCGCACAAAGGAAGGCAAGCTGGTTTCGGTCGCCGGCGGCGGCGACACGGTGGCCGCGCTCAACCATGCCGGCGTCGCCGACGATTTCACCTATGTCTCGACCGCCGGCGGCGCCTTCCTCGAATGGATGGAAGGCAAGCCGCTGCCGGGCGTCGAGGTGCTGAAGCGCTGAGTCATTCAAGACTTTCCGAACGGACGCCGCTATCGAGACTTTCAATCGATTCGAGCTTTTCGGCGTCATTCCTTTGGCGGTAGTGTTCTGCTAGCGCGGAATAAACGCACCTTAGGAGAGCACCATGAGCGAACGTCTCGAAGACATTGCCGCCGCGATCGTGGCGGATGGCAAGGGCCTTTTGGCCGCCGATGAGAGCTCCGGCACCATCAAGAAGCGCTTCGACGTCATCGGCGTCGAATCGACCGCCGACAATCGGCGCGACTATCGCGAGATGATGTTCCGCGCCAAGGAGGCGATGACCAAGTATATTTCCGGCGTCATCCTCTATGACGAGACCATTCGCCAGAAGGCTGCCGACGGCACGCCGCTGGTCGACATCATCAAGGCCGCCGGCGCCATTCCGGGCATCAAGGTCGATGTCGGCGCCAAGCCTCTCGCCGGCTTTCCCGGCGACACCATCACCGAGGGTCTCGATGGCCTGCGCGAGCGGCTGGCGGACTACTATAAGCTCGGCGCCCGGTTCGCCAAATGGCGCGCGGTGATCGACATCGACACCGCCAAGGGCGTGCCGTCAGCCACCTCGATCGCCTCCAACGCGCATGCGCTGGCACGCTACGCCGCGCTCTGCCAGGAGGCAGGCATCGTGCCGATCGTCGAGCCGGAAGTGCTGATGGACGGCGCCCACTCGATCGACACCTGCTACGAGGTGAGCAAGGCGACCCTGCTGAAGCTCTATGGCGAGCTTTATGCCGCGCGCGTGGTCCTCGAAGGCACCATCCTCAAGCCGAACATGGTCATCTCCGGCAAGAAATCGGGCAAGAAGGACAGTCCCGAAGCGGTCGCCCAGAAGACGATCAAGCTGTTTCGCGAAGCCGTGCCTGTGGCGGTGCCCGGCATTGCCTTCCTGTCGGGCGGCCAGGACGACGAGGAAGCGACGGCCAACCTTAACGCCATCAATGTCATCGGCCCGCATCCGTGGAAGCTCTCCTTCTCCTACGGCCGCGCCCTGCAGGCGGCCGCGCAGAAGGCCTGGAGCGGCAAGGAGTCGAACGTCGCCGCCGGCCAGGCTGCCTTCATCCATCGCGCCCACATGAATCATCTGGCGGCGCTCGGACAATGGCAGCCGGCGCTGGAAAAGGCCGCCTGATAGCAATGCATGTCGCCCAGAAGTGTGCAGCGGTTCTGGGGCAACGATATGCATCAATAACGGCTTGAAGCGCGTCGACGCGCTTTGAGCTTTCCCTAAAGCGCTGAAAACCCGGGCCAAGGCCCGGGTGCCAAGGCCCGGGTTTTGTTTTTGCCGGCCGCACTCCTAGCTGAGGCATCGAAACAGCGGGGGGCCAGCGCCGCCTTTCGCAGGCCGTCCCCACCTGATATCGACGTGCCTCAAGCCCAATGACCAAGCACGGCCGCCAGCGAGATTGCGGCCATTGCAAGCAGCGCCAGCTTCCAGAAATCGCTGCGGCGCTTCAGCCCCGGCCAGCCGAGCGGCTTGATGATTTGGATGAGCATGATGCCGATGATGACAAGGGCGAGCAGTTTCGTCATGCCGCCTTTGAGCAGCATCCTCGGCGGCTGTCAAAGCGGTTCTTGGCGCTTTCGCACCGCATCGCTTCTGACAAACGAAGGGACATCCATGGGACCGCGCTGATCGTTCTGGCGCCGGCTTCGGCTACCTCGCACCCCTGCTGACAGACTGCTGTCAGCAGGGGTGTGAGATACTCCTCTCGTCAAAAAGAGGAGCTCGGTCATGAACGGTTTTACCATCCTGCGTAGCGTGCAGCACTATGTCGGCAAGATCCGCACCGTGCGGAACGAGATCCGGACCCAGCGTTTCCTGAACACTTTGCCGGCGGACATTCGCAAGGACATCGGTTGGCCGGACCTTTATAACGGCCGCGTGCGTGAGAACTGAAATTTTTCGGCGCATGACTTGGATAGCGGCCATGGCGCGCCCAGATGTAATGTCGGTTGAAACGCTGGGTTTCAGGAAAGACGCCGTTGTCCGGTGGTGGAGTGGCTGCAGCCTCCTGACACTATGTTGTCAGGAGGCTTGCGTTATTGAAGCAGCCTCGAACCTGCGGGAACCGGTTTTGGGACCGCGGCATGCGTAGAACCGAAGCCAAGGGGTCAAACGATGCGCCGCGCCGACAGGCTTTTCCAGATCGTGCAGCATCTGCGCGGAGGCAGACTGGTCACCGCGCAGAAGCTCGGGACGTGGCTCGAGGTGTCCGAGCGGACCATCTACCGCGATATAGCCGACTTGCAGTCGACCGGCGTGCCGATCGACGGCGAGGCGGGTGTCGGCTACATGATGAGGGAAGGTTTCGACCTTCCGCCGCTGATGTTCACGCGTGACGAGATCGTGGCGCTGGTTGCCGGCGCCCGCATGGTGCGCGCCTTTGGCGGCGCGGCGATGGCAAGGGCGGCCGACGAGGCGCTGGTCAAGATCGGCGCGGTGCTGCCCGACACGGAAAAGGATCGCATCGCGCGCACCGAGATCCACACGCCGATGTGGGTGGTGAGCGATGCCGCGCGCGAGGCGATCGACCTCATCGAGCGCGCCATCGAGAAGCGCCAGGTGCTCACCATCGACTACTCGGACGAAGCCGGGCGCGGCACGGCGCGCGACATCCGGCCCCTGGGCCTCTGGTTCTGGGGCAAGGTATGGACCCTGGTCGCCTGGTGCGAGATGCGCGACGATTTTCGCGCCTTCCGCATCGACCGCATCGCCTCGGTGGTGATTGCCGGGCGTATCTACAAGCCGGAGCGCGGCAAGCAGCTCGCCGACTTCTACCGCGCCGTGGAACGCAGCGAGGATTACGGCATGGCGCCCGATCGAGCGGCGCGGACCTGACCTCCCCAGGCACGGCCGACAAAAAAGCCCGCGCGAAGCGGGCTTTTTTGTCGGGCTGGGAGACCTTACTCCTCTTCCCCGTCTTCTTTCTTGTCCTTCGACTTCAGCGCCGAAAGCTTGGCGAACACGGCATTGGCGTCGAGCTCCTGATCCTCGTCCTTCGGCTTCTCCGGAGCCGGCGTCAGCCTTTCGGTCAGCGCCGCCGGCAGCAGCGTGTCGCCGGCAGCCGGCTGTGCCTGCTCGCGGCCGCGCGAGGCGCGGTTGACTTCCATGTCGAGGTCGATCTGCGAGGTCAGGCCCAGCGTCACCGGATCCATCGGCTGCAGATTGGCCGAGTTCCAATGCCGGCGCTCCCGAATCTGCTCGATCGTCGACTTGGTCGTGCCGACCAGCCGCGCGATCTGCGCATCCTTGAGTTCGGGATGGTTGCGTACCAGCCAGAGAATGGCGTTCGGCCGGTCCTGGCGTTTCGACAGCGGCGTGTAGCGCGGGCCTTTGCGCTTCGATTCCGGCACCCGCACCTTGGGGTCCGAGAGTTTCAGCCGATGGTTCGGATCCTTCTCGCCGCGCGCGATCTCGTCGCGGGTGAGCTGGCCGGTCATGATCGGGTCCATGCCCTTGATGCCCTGCGCCGACTCGCCGTCCGCGATCGCCTTGACCTCCAGCGGATGCAGCCCGCAGAACTGCGCGATCTGCTCGAAGGAGAGCGCGGTGTTGTCGACCAGCCAGACGGCGGTGGCCTTGGGCATCAGCAGCGTATTGGCCATGTCAAAAATCCTTCTCGTTCGCCCGCGTTCCCGCGCGGGCGGTGGTTTTAGAGCCACCAAAATGGGAAATTCGCGGCCTGTATAAACGCTCCGTCACGATTTCGCAATGTTTTTGGGAGGGGAGCAGCTGGGACCCAAAAAGACAAAACCCGCCGGACGGAGTCCAGCGGGTTCGGAACCGGAGACGAGCAAGCGTCTGAGACGGCTCTGGCTTCGAGACTACGGCCCAGCCTTGCGGCCGGGTCGTGCTTCAAATCAAAGAGCCTGGCGAGCGATACGCTCGATGTCGCCGCGGTTGATGCCGAGGTCGTTCAGCTGGCGGGCGTTCAGCTTGTTCAGCTCACGCACCGTCTCATTGTAGAGGCGCCAGTTGCGGAAAGCGCGGATCGGGTTCATTTCAGTCCTCCATTCACGGGATCAGTTGTTCGATGCCGCGTAAATAGGCACCCTTGCCTACGAATTGAACGGACTCTTTTGCATGGCGGCAATGCATTTTGTGCATTGCAGCATTAGGCCTTTGTTCAGTCTCTCGTCAAGGATCCGAACGACCAGGATGCGTCGCGGATTCAGGTCAGGCCAAGCCCAAAACGGTTGGTCCGCAAACCGGAGCGGAACGTACTTAAAGTACGTGAGCAGCGGAAGCGCAGGACACAATTGCTTGCAGGCCGGCCTCACCTTATCGGGCGCATCCTAGCCGACGTCGAGGACGATCTTGCCGATATGCTCGCCCTCCTCCATCCGCTCATGCGCCCGCCAGGCCTCCGTCAGCGGGAAGATCATGTCCATGACCGGAGCGACCTTGCGGGTGCCGAGCAGCGGCCAGACCTGAGCCTCGAGCGCCGCCGCGATGGCTGCCTTGAATTCGACGGTGCGCGGCCGAAGCGTCGAGCCGGTATGAACAAGGCGCTTGACCATGAGCTTTGCGAAGTCGGTGCTGGCGACCGCACCGGCCTGTACGGCGATCTGGACGATGCGTCCTTCGACGGCCGCGGCGTCGTAGTTGCGCGCCACATAGTCGCCGCCCACCATGTCGAGGATGACGTCGGCGCCCCGGCCGCCGGTTGCGTCCTTGACCTCGGCAACGAAGTCCTGCTGGCGATAATTGATCGCCCGGTCGGCGCCGAGCCCAAGACAGGCGTCGCACTTCTCCTTGCTGCCGGCCGTGGTGACGACATAGGCACCGAATGCCGAGGCGAGCTGTATGGCCGTCGTGCCGATGCCGGACGAGCCGCCATGGACAAGCAGCGTCTCGCCTTTCTTCAGCCCGCCGCGCTCGAACACGTTGTGCCAGACGGTGAAGTAGTTCTCCGGCACCGCCGCAGCCTCGGAATAGGTAAAGCCCGCCGGGATCGGCAGCACGCTGCCGGCGTGGACCTTGACATATTCGGCATAGCCGCCGCCCGGCGTCAGCGCGCAGACCCGGTCGCCGGTGCGCCAGCGCGATATCGCGTCGCCGAGCGCCGCGATCTCACCGGCCGCCTCGAGCCCGGGCAGGTCCGAGGCGCCGGGCGGCGGCGGATAGGCGCCTTTGCGCTGCTGCACGTCGGGCCTGTTCACGCCGGCCGCGTGCACGCGGATGAGGACCTCGCCGGGGCCGGGCGTGGGCACGTCGCGCGTCTCCGGCTTCAGCACCCTGGGACCGCCAGGCTGCGAGATTGCGATCGCCGTCATCTTTGCCGGAATATGCTGTCCGCTTGCCATGAATTGTCCCGTTTCCTCATGCCGCTGGCCGGCTGTTTGCATCGGCATCCCTGCCCTATGTATGCTCATTACCAAATCAGGCAAATGGTGAAATCAGGGAGAAGCGACGATGGCGATCTTCGACGACGAACCCAGGAAGAAGCCCCGCCCACACGAGATCGGACAGGATCTGTCGCTGCTGTCTGTCGATGATTTGTCCGAGCGCATTGACCTGCTGCGCGAAGAGATCGCGAGGCTGGAAGCTGAGCGGGCCGCCAGGGGCGCCACCAAATCCGCCGCCGAGGCACTGTTTCGCCGCGGATAATCCTGGCTGCATGGCCAGCCGCCCCGGAAAAGCCTGAAAGCGACTGCCAGAGCTGCACCCTCAAACAGACCTGCGCTTCGAAATTACCAGCCGGATCAGCCTATGTTCGCAACCTACCGACCGATCCTCTCGCTGCTGCGCGGCACCGCGTTCCTGCTGGCGGCCTCCGGCCTGCATGGCCTGCTTTTGCCGCTGCGCGGCCAGCTTGAGGGGTTCTCGACCGCCTCGCTCGGCCTGATGGGCACGGCATGGGCCGGCGGCTTCGTCACTGGCTGTTTCTTCGCGCCGCGGCTGGTGCGCCGTGCCGGTCATGTCAGGGCGTTCGGCGCCTTCGCCGCCTCCGGCGCAATCATTGCGCTCCTCACCGGCCTCATCATCGACGAGTATTTCTGGATCCTGCTGCGCGCCTTCACCGGCTTCACCATGGCCGGCGCCTTCATGGTCATCGAAAGCTGGCTGAATGAGAAGGCCACCAACGAGAATCGCGGCACCGTCTTCGGCCTCTATATGATGGTCACCTATGCTTCGATCATGGGCGGCCAGATGATCGTCGCCGGCGGCGATGTGAAATCGGCCTCGCTGTTCATGATCACCGGCATCCTGTTCTGCCTGTCGCTCCTTCCGACTGCGGTGTCGACCCAGTCGCATCCGAAGCCGCTGCAGGATGTCAAGCTCGACGTCAAAGGCCTCTACGCCAATTCGCCGGTGTCGGCGGTTGCCTGCCTTCTGATCGGCATAGCCAATGGCGCCTGGGGCACGCTCGGCGCCGTCTATGGCGCCCGCATCGGCATCTCTACCGCCGAGATCGCGCTCATGATGAGCCTGGTGGTCATCGCCGGCGCGGCCATGCAGCTTCCCGCGGGCCGGCTATCCGACACCACGGACCGCCGTTTCGTGCTGGCGGGCGCAGCCTTCGGCGCGGCACTGTTTGCCGTGCTGGTCTTTCTGGTCGAGCCGCGTTCCGGCGTTTTCGTCATCTTGCTGACGGCCGCCTACGGCGCCTTCGCCTACACGCTCTATTCGATCGCCGTCGCGCATGCCAACGACCACGCGCGGGCGGAGGATTTCGTCAAGGTTTCCGGCGGCCTGCTGTTGCTCTATGGCTTCGGCACCATGATCGGACCGCTGCTGGCCGCCGCTTTGATGGGCTGGCTGCGCCCCGAAGCGCTCTTCCTTGCGACCGCGCTCGCGCATCTCTGCCTTGCCGGTTACACGCTGCTCCGCATCCGCGCTCGCGCGCCGGTTCCGATCGAGAACCGCGATGCCTTCAAGACGCAGCCGGCCGACCGCGCCGTCACGCCGGAAGCCTTGCGGCTCGACCCGCGCACAAAGGTTGAAACCGATGGTTGAGATTTGGGGAACTTTGCCCCACAAATGAGGCATGATGTTTTCCGACGCTTTCGTGGCGATAGCCGATCCCAACCGGCGCTATCTCTTGGAAGAGCTCCGGCGCGGTCCCAAGACGGTGAATGAGTTGGCGGCCGGTTTGCCGGTTTCGCGCCCGGCCGTTTCCCAGCATCTGAAAGTCCTGCTCGACGCCGGTCTGGTCAAAGCCAGGGCCGAGGGCACCAGACGCGTCTACGCCGTCAGCACCGCCGGCTTCCTCAGGCTGAATGTTTGGCTGGATCAATTTTGGGAACTCTCCCCTGGAGAGTGACCGCTGGCCACCAGCCGGAGGCCTCAGTTCGCTGCCTGCAGCGCCGCGCCAAGCGCGTCGAGCAGTTCGCCCGTTCCATGCTGGCGCGTGGCCGGCGAGTCGATGCCGTCGAAGAAGGCCCCTTGCTCCGTAAGAATCAGTCGCGTTCCCTTGCCTTCCGCGATGAGCTCGATCGTCGCCAGCGAAACCGAAACTCGGGTTTCGCCGAACAGCAGCTCATAGCTGTAGACGATGCGTTTGTTCGGCACGACGTCCTGGTAGACGGCGTTGAAGAAATGCGTCTGCCCGTCGCTCGGGCAGCCGGCATTCACCTCCTTGCCGCCGATGCGAAAGTCCATTTCATGCCGGCTCGGCATCGGGTTGTCGGGATCGAAGAACCAGCGCTTCTTGGCCGCCGGATCGCTGAGCGCGAAATAGACCTTTTCGGGCGGCGCCGGATAGAGGCGTTCGATGACGAAGGTGGAATGGACGACGGATCGTTCGGTCATGACGGGCCCCTTCAGGTTTGGTCGGTGATGTCCGTGAGAAAATCGCCGAGCCGGTCGAGCCGGCGTTCCCAGGCCAGTCGCCGCTCGTTGATCCAATGCTCGGCTGCCCGCAATGCGTTTGGCTCGATCCGGCAGGTTCGCACCCGGCCAAGCTTCTCGGTGCTCACCAACCCGCTCGTCTCGAGAACGGCGAGATGCTGGACGACGGCCGACAGCGACATCGCCAGCGGCTCGGCCAGCTGACTGACCGATGCCGGTCCGCGCGACAGACGTTCCACCATCTGGCGCCGGGCGGGATCGGCAAGCGCCTGGAACATCAGGTCGAGCTGGGCGGGATCATGCAGCATCGAGGCCTAGCCATTATTGTAGGGGAAGAACTTGAAATAGGGCTGCGCCTCCTCGATCACGCGGGCGAAGCTCGGCCGTTCGAGCAGACGGTCGTGATAGCGCTTCACGGCGGGGAATTTGTCGCCGAACGGCTCGACCTTGTTGGCGTAAAACAGCGCCGGCGAGGCGGCGCAGTCGGCCAAAGTGAAATGGTCGCCGACCGCCCACGTTTTTGACTGCATCTCCCGTTCGATGATGGCGTAGGAATTGCGCAGCTGCTCGCGCGCCTGCTCGACTCCGAACGGATCGGTCTTGTTTTGCGGCCGCAGCCGGTCGCCGACGATCTTCTGCATCGGCTCCTGCACGTAGAAGTCGTAGAAGCGGTCTGCCTGGCGCACCTTGATGGCGAGGTCGACGTCGGCGGGAATGAGCTCGACCGGCCCGGGATAGTAGGCGGTGAGATATTCGATTACGATGGTCGATTCCATAACCGTGCGGCCCCGCGCGTCATCACGCAGGGCCGGCATCTTGCCCGTCGGCGAAACCTTCAGGAAAGCCGCGCGCGACGGCGCATCGCCGAGATCGACGATCTGCGGCGCAAACGGCGTGTTGTTTTCGTAGACCGCGATCAGCGGCTTCCAGCAGAAGGAAGCGAGCGGATGGAAATACAGCGTCAGGGACATTTTTTCTCCTGTCGGCGGAGGTCGAGGCAATACTGAAGTGATCACTTAACTATTTTCGCAGACCGCTGGTGTCAATCCTAATCCCGCCGGGCTAGCCAAATGCGGCGATTGCTTCGACGATGTGCGGCCAATCGTTGCGGTGCAGTTCGTGGCCGCCGCCTTCGATCCGCACCAGCCTGCCGCCGGCAACCGCGGCGGTGAGCGCCTCGCCGTGCTCGATCGGGAAGAGCGGATCGGTAGTGCCGTGGATGACGAGCAGCGGCACGGTCAAATCCCTTATTCGCCGCTCCGGGCCGCCGCTCTTCAGCAGGAAGTGGTTGGTGGCGCTGGCGAGACCGCCGGACCGATCGTAGTCCTCCTCGATCATCGCACGTGTCCGTTCGCTGTCGAACGAATGCAGGGTGCTGGCGATTGCGCGAGCGTCCCTGACCATGAAGTCGATCACCTGTTGCCGGTTCGACCAATCGACATCGGCACCTTCGGCGGAATGCTCTCGGTAGGCCTCGCTCGTCACAGGCAAACCGGACGTATCGACACCGAGCGGTGAGCTGGAGACCACGGTCAGCGCGCTGACCCGTTCGGGATATTTCAGCGCCACGATCTGCGCGATCATGCCGCCCATCGACATGCCGACGACCTGCGCCTTGGCGATATTGTGATCGTCGAGCACACGGACGGCATCATCGACCATGTCCTCGAACCCGTAAGGCGGCGCGCCCGGCGTGTACTTGGTCGAGAGACCAGTGTCGCGATTGTCGTAGCGGATGACGAAACGGCCGCGCTCGGCAAGCGCCCGGCAAAAGGCTTCCGGCCACCAGAGCATCGAGGCCATGGCGCCCATGATCAGAAGGATCGCCGGGTCGGCCGGATCGCCGAAGCTTTCCGAATGGATCTCAGGGCGAGGCAAGATGGTCATCCTTCTCTCCTCCATCTCCCAATCTGCTTGCATATTGCAATCAGTTGCACGATAAGCAGGCTGATATCATATTGCAACCGGTTTTTGGAGACTGGCATGAACACCGAGCACCGCTCCGGCTGCCCGATCAATCTGTCGCTGGAAGTTTTCGGCGACCGCTGGAGCCTGATCATCCTGCGCGACATTATCTTCGGCGCCAGGCGACATTTTCGGGAATTGCTCAACGGCTCGATCGAAGGCATTGCCTCCAACATCCTGGCCGATCGGCTGAAGCGGCTGATGGAGCTCGGTCTCCTGACCAAGGCGGACGATCCCAGCCACAAGCAGAAGGCGATCTACAGCCTGACCGAGATGGCAATTACTCTTGTGCCGATCATGGCGCATCTCGGCGCCTGGGGCCGCGTCTGGCTGCCGGTCAGCGAGGAGCTGTCGATCCGAGCCGAGCTGCTCGAAAAAGGCGGCCCGCCGTTGTGGGATCGGTTCATGGACGAATTGCGCCACGAACATCTTGGAGCGCCGGTGAAGACGCCGCCCGGCACGCCGACCGTGCGCCGGCAGTTGCAGACCGCCTATGAGGCGGTTGTCGCCCGCAAGCCTCAGGCCGCCGCAGGTTGACGGCGTTTTGGACCGCGGGTCGCCGGGTGCAATCCTAGTTTAAGTTGATATCCCGGCTTGCCGACCGCATCGACACGGAGAAGCCGGCCAGCACATCAAACAGCGCGATGATCATCAGCGAAAAGAAGACCGAATGCGCGGCGCCCTTCACCAGCAGGAACTCGACCAGGAAGGCGATGAAGACCAGCGTCGACAACAGATGATCCAGGATCGACGCATTGGTGGTGCGCACCGATTTCGATATCTCGACGAAGAGGAAGATCAGCCCGATCAGCACCATCAGGTCGCCGAGCGTCATCGAAAAGACGCCGCCCGACATCATCCGGAACGAGAACATTTCGATCGTCCACGGATCGTCGCCGCCGCCGAACAAGCCGAGCAGTCCGAGGTTGTAGAGGACGAAGGGCACGATCAGCAGCGGGATGGCACCGAACATCTGGGCGTCTCCAATGAGGCACCCTTTTGTAAAAGGCGCGGCGGGCACGCCGTCAAGGCTTTTCGGCGACGGCGCCGAACACGCTCTAAATCCTAATGAAATAACGATGTCAGCCGTTTTCCCGCTGCCTTTTCGGCGGCTCGTGCCCAGCCAGCGCGAGGACCTTCATCCGGTCGCCAGAATCAAAAAGACCGGCCAGCGGCCGGTCCTCTGAAAACGTCACAACCATGGAAGCTTCTCAGCTTTCCCGTGCAAGCTTCTCAGCTTTCCTTCGGCTCCAGCACCTGGCGGCCGCGATACATCCCGGTCTTCAGGTCGATGTGATGCGGCCGGCGCATTTCGCCGGAATTCTTGTCCTCGACATAGGTCGGAGCCTTGAGGGCGTCGGCCGAGCGGCGCATGCCGCGCTTCGACGGAGAGGTTTTTCTTTTTGGAACGGCCATGGATATGCTCCACTACATGGTCAAAATGCCCCGGCAACCCTCGCGAAAGGGCCGCATCGAGGCCATAATCTGAGAAAGTCGGGTGCCTATACACGCCTTGCGCCGTTTTGGCCAGCACTGGCACGAATTTTTTTGAGCCGGCGCCGCTTCATCTTATTCGAGGCAACCGACATAGGCGCCCGAACGCCCGGCGCGCCGCTCGATCAGATTGGCGAGACGCCTCAAACCCGGGCCTGGCCTGGCCGGATTGCGCGCGATCGGGTTGGGCAGGCTGACGGCAAGCAACGCTGCCTGCCGGCGCGACAATTGCAGGGCCGAGACGCCGAAATGATGCTGCGCGGCCGCCTCGATGCCGTATATGCCTGGCCCCCATTCCGCGATGTTAAGATAGATCTCCATGATGCGGCGCTTCGACATCACCGCATCGAAATAGACGGCCAGAGGCAGCTCGACCACCTTGCGCACGCTGCCCAGCGGCCGCGACCACAAAAACAGGTTCTTCACCGTCTGCATGGTGATGGTGGAGGCGCCGCGCGTTGCCTCACCGGCAAGCGCATCGTCGACCACGCCGCGCAATTCGCCGAGGTCGACGCCCCGATGGAAACAGAACTGCCCGTCTTCCGACATGATCACCGAATGCATGAGCACCGGCGCCACATCGTCGATCGAAACCCAGCGCCGGTCGTAGCCGGAGAAGGTGACAAGATCCTTCAGCATCAGCGTCGAAACCGGATGCACGAAGGGCGGCAGATAGAGAAAGGTGAGCGCGACCGGCATCGCGGCCAGCACGATCGCCGCGACCAGGCAGCGCCGGCCAAGGCGCTTGAGACCGGCGCGGTTCAGGCGCCGCGGCCGTGCCATGTCCAGCCCTTCGCTTTCATGTTCGACGATCGGTTCCGTCAAGTCGCCCCACCCGTGCCACCCGCTACTTCGGCATAATGGCGCGAGGCTGCTTGCGCAACGTCTGAGTGTCGGCTACCGGTCCGGCCATGTTGAAAGACGACCAGGTGGCCTTCGAATCCGCGCTTTTTACGCGCGCCGCAGCAGTCGAGGTCCTGCTGCGGCAGGTCCTCGATGCGCCTCTGCTCTCCGGCGAGATCGCCCGGCCGGAACGCCTGATGGCGGCGATGCGCCATGGCGTGCTCAACGGCGGCAAGCGGCTCCGCCCTTTTCTGGTGATGGAAAGCGCGGCGCTGTTTTCGGCAAATGACGAGGCGGCGCTGCGCGTCGCCGCCGCGCTCGAATGCGTGCATTGCTATTCGCTGATCCATGACGATCTTCCTGCCATGGACGACGACGATCTGCGCCGCGGCCAGCCGACGGTGCACAAAGCTTTCGATGAGGCAACCGCGATCCTTGCCGGCGACGCGCTGTTGACTTTGGCCTTCGACATCATCGCCGACGAGGCGACCGCGTTGCCGGCCGAGCGGCGGGCGGAGCTGGTGCTGGCGCTCGCCCGCGCCGCCGGAGCCGGCGGCATGGTCGGCGGCCAGACGCTCGACCTCGAGGCCGAGCGCAAGCGGCCGGACGAGGCCGGCATCATCCGTCTGCAGGCGATGAAGACAGGCGCGCTGATCCGTTTTGCCTGCGAAGCAGGCGCCATCATCGCCGGCGCATCCGCCGTCGACCGTGAAAGGCTGGCGGAGTTCGGCTCGGCGATCGGTCTTGCCTTCCAGCTAGCCGACGACCTGCTCGATCTCACCGCCGACGCAAAGCAGATGGGCAAGGCGACCAAGAAGGACGCCGCCGCCGGCAAGGCCACACTTGCTGCGCTGCACGGCGCCGATTGGGCGCGCGAGCAGCTCCACGGCCTGATCGACCAGGCGCATGCGCTGCTGGAGCCCTATGGCGAGCAGGCGGATTTGCTGAAGGCGGCGGCAACGTTTATCGCCACGCGGAGCAGCTGAGACCGCAGCCGACGTCGCGGAGCTCAGGTCGCGGTTTTCACCCCCGCCCCGCGGCGTTCGCCACCACGAAAGCCGCGTAAAGCGACTGCCGCGCCGTGATGAACAAGCGATTGCGCTTGGGACCGCCGAAAGTCAGGTTGGCCACCGTCTCCGGGATGCGGATCTTGCCGATCAGCGTGCCGTCTGGATCGAAGCAGTGGACGCCGTCGCCGGCCCCTGCCCAGACGCGGCCGGTCGTGTCCACCCTGAACCCGTCGAACAGACCGGCCGTGCAGGTGGTGAAAACGCCGAGTTCGCGCAGATTGTTGCCCTCGACAGCGAACTTGCGGATGTGCCTTGGCCCGTCCTTCTGATGCGTGACGCCTGTGTCGCCGACATAGAGGATCGTCTCATCCGGGGAGAAGGCGAGGCCGTTGGGTTTTGCCATAGTCGAGACAACTCGCGTTACCTCACCGGTTGCAGGATCGGCACGATAGACATGACATCCCTCGATCTCTTGCTCGGCGCGGTCGCCCTCGTAGTCGGTGGCGATGCCGTAGGGCGGGTCGGAAAACCATACCGTGCCATCCGAGCGCACCACCACATCGTTGGGCGAGTTCAAGCGCCTGCCTTCGAAGCGGTCGGCGATCACCGATATCGAGCCGTCATGCTCGGTGCGGGTGACGCGCCGCGCGCGGTGCTCGCAGGTGACAAGCCGCCCTTGGAAATCGACGGTGTTGCCGTTGGCGTTGTTTGAGGGCGAGCGGAAGACCGAGACCGCGCCGCTGGTGTCGTCGTAGCGCATGATGCGGTCATTCGGGATGTCGGAGAAAAGAAGATACCGGCCGGCGGCGAACCACGCCGGGCCCTCGAGCCAGCGCCCGCCGGTCCACAGCCGCTCGACCGCAACGTGACCGACGAAACACCGCTCGAACCGCTCGTCGAGAACTTCGAACCCGGCGCCTTCAATGTCTCCGAACATGGTACTTCTCCGCGAAAACCGCCTCATCGATAGCCGGCGCGTTGACCCATTTTCAAGACTTGACCTGCACAAATGTTAGCGATAACATCCGTCGCAATTCAGTCATTTGCTTGGCTTGGGAGGAGGCCAAAAATGCGGCCCAGGCTCATCGAATTCATCGACATCTCCAAGCGCTTTGGCGGCACCCTGGCGCTGAAGTCGGTCTCGCTCGACATCCATGAGGGCGAGATCGTCGCGCTCCTGGGCGAGAACGGCGCCGGCAAATCCACGCTGATCAAGACGCTCGCCGGCATCCACAAGCGCGACCAGGGCACGATCCGCTTTCGCGGCGAGGATTATCACCATCGCCCGCCCCGCCCCAATCAGCCGCAGAAGGTCGCCTTCATCCATCAGGACCTCGGCTTGATCGAATGGATGACCGTGGCCGAGAATGTCGGCATGGCGCAGGGTTTTTCGCGCCGCATCAGCCTTATCGACTGGCAAGACACCGAGCGCCGCGCCGAGCGCGCGCTGGCGCTGGTCGGCTGTGCCTTCGATCCGGCGACGCGAGTGCAGGACCTCTCCCGCACCGAAAAGTCTCTGGTGGCGATTGCCCGGGCTTTGGCCACCGAGGCCGACGTCTTGGTTCTCGACGAGCCGACGGCGAGCCTGCCGGCGGACGAGGTCGAGCGCCTGTTCGAGGCGCTGCGGCCGCTGCGCGAGCGCGGCGTCGGCATGATCTATGTCTCGCACCGGCTGGACGAGGTGTTCCGCATCGCCGACCGCGTCGCCGTCATGCGCGACGGCCGCATGGTCGCGGTCAAGCCGGTGGCCGAGACCACGCCGCAGGAACTGGTCGATCTCATCGTCGGCCGGCCGGCGCACCAGATGTTTGCCAAGTCGCATTGGCAGGACGGTCCGGAGCGGCTCAGGGTGGAAAACCTCACCTGCGGCAGTGTCGGTCCGGTTCGCTTCGAGGCACGGTCCGGCGAGTTGCTTGGCCTGGTCGGCCTGCGCGGCGCCGGGCAGGAAGCCGTCGGCCGCGCGCTGTTTGGGGCCGAAGCTTTCGACGGCTCGGTCTGGCTCGATGGCAAGCGCCTCGACCTGTCCTCGGTCGGCGCCGCTCTTGCCGCCGGCGTCGGACTGATTGCGCGTGACCGCACCGAGGAATCCGTGGCGCTGTCGCTCTCAGTGCGCGAGAACATGTATCTCAACCCCTCGGCCGTCGGCCGCGGGCTCTTCTCCTTTATGAAGCCGGCCCGGGAAAGCGAGCTGACGCGGGAGCTCGGCGCACGGCTAGGGCTGCGGCCCAATGACCCGCACCTGCCGATCGAGGCGCTCTCTGGCGGCAACCAGCAGAAGGTGGTCGTCGGCCGCTGGCTGGCGACGGGCCGTAAGCTTCTGATCGCCGAGGATCCGACTGCGGGCGTCGATGTCGGCGCCAAGGCCGAGATCTATCGGCTGATCGCCGCCGCGGTCGAAGCCGGGCTGGCAGTGATCGTCGTCTCCACCGATTTCGAGGAAGTCGCCCACATCTGTCACCGCGCGCTCGTCTTCTCGCACAATCGCATCGTGCGCGAGCTCGCCGGCGATGCCTTGACGACGGCGGCGCTCATCAGCGCCGCTTCCGTGTCCGAAGCCGCCTGAGGAGGATCCATGAACTCGATCAAATCGACGGCGCTGGAGCCGACCCGTTCGGAGCTCGCCGGACTGAGCTACGGCCAGAAGGCGGCGCGCTATCTGCCGGTCTACGGCCTGCCGATCCTGACGCTGCTCCTGATCCTGCTCTTCTCGCTGCTCCTGCCGCGGACGTTCCCGACGCTGCTCAATTTGCGCTCGATCGTTTCCGACAAGGCGATCATCGCGCTCCTGTCGCTGGCGGCGATGATTCCGATGGCTTCGGGCCGCATCGACCTCACCGTCGGCTACGGCATCGTGCTCTGGCACATCCTTGCCATCAGCCTGCAAACCGCATTCGGCGTGCCCTGGCCGCTCGCGGTGCTCATCGTCATCCTGCTCGGCGTGCTCACCGGCTTCATCAACGGCCTGCTGGTCGAGGTGGCGCGCATCGATTCCTTCATCGCCACACTCGGCACCGGCACGGTGCTCTACGCTTTGGCAATGTGGTACACGGGCGGCCGCCAGGTCGTCGGCGTGCTTCCCGACGGTTTCCTTTCCCTCAACGGCACCATGCTGTTCGGCCTGCCGATCACCGGCTACTACGTGGTCGTGCTGGCGCTGGTGATGTGGCTGGTGCTCGAATATATGCCGCTTGGCCGCTACCTCTACGCCATCGGCGCCAATCCGAAGGCGGCCGCGCTCAACGGCATTCCGGTGCAGAAATTCGTCATGGGGGCCTTCGTCGCCTCCGGCGCGCTCACCGCCTTGGGCGGCGTGCTGCTGGCCTCGAAGCTCAGGATCGGCCAGGCCAGTGTTGGCCTCGAATACCTGCTGCCGGCCCTGGTCGGCGCATTCCTCGGATCGACCACCATCAAGCCGGGCCGCGTCAATGTCTGGGGCACGATCGTCGGCGTCGTTATCCTCGCCGTAGGCATTTCCGGCATCCAGCAGTTCGGCGGGTCGTTCTGGGTAGAGCCGTTGTTCAACGGCGTCACCCTGCTCGTCGCGATCGGCATTGCCGGCTACGCGCAGCGGCGCCGCGGCGCGGTGGTGCCGGCATCCGCGCCCACCAGCCGACCAGCCACCAGCCAATCAACAAATACAACCGACAATGCTTAATGGGAGAAACGATATGCAGCGCAGAACAGTCCTACAGCTCGGAATTGCCTGCCTGGCGCTTGGCATCGCCTCGCCGGCGCTGGCCGACCCGATGGCCGACGCCAAAGCGGTGGTGGATAAATATGCCAGCAAGGTCGAGAAGTGGGACGGACCGACCACGGGACCGAAAGGGGCAGCCGGCAAGACCATCGTCGTGCTCGGCGCCGACATGAAGAACGGCGGCATCCTCGGCGTCACCAAGGGTGTCGAGGAAGCCGCTGCCGCCCTGTGGTGGACGGTCAAGAC